>JAFMLQ010000078.1 GCA_017852075.1 Flavobacteriaceae bacterium
GAAAGACCTCCTGAATTGTCTTGATTCTGTTTTTCGGGATCGTTAGTCGATAAATCTGGGGAGATAATCTTCCAAGTAGCACCCTTATCATCTGATTGATGTAAAAACTGACTCCCAATATAAAGTCTATCGGGATGAAGCGGGGTTACAGCCATTGGGGGGTTCCAGTTGAAGCGCAACTTTTGATCTTGGCTTGTGGGTAACGGTTGGATGGTTTTAATAAGTTGTCGGTCTGTATCAATACGCCACACATTATCCGCCCCTTGCATTTCAGAATAAATGATGTTTTGGGTAGGGTGTTTTAAAACACGAAATCCGTCACCTGCACCCACAGAATTCCAATCTCTTGCTTGCACACCTCCAGGTGAGGAGGAGGGTCCGTACCATGAGCCGTTGTCCTGAAGCCCTCCATAGACATTGTAAGGTGTCTTATCGTCTACGCTAATTTGATAAAATTGGGATAAGGGTAAGTTTTCTACAATTTCGCAGGTAGTTCCTCCGTTCCAACTTCTGTACACTCCTCCGTCTGTTCCAAAAAACATATGATCTGAATGAGTATTTGAAAAAACGATGTCATGTACATCACTGTGCATGCTTCCAAGGTTCTTAAATGTTTTCCCTCCATCTTTTGAAATAGAACCGTAAAGACCTCCTTTTACGATTACATTTTCATCTTTTGGATCAACAACGATTCTGGAAAAATAAAAAGGGCGAACGGTAATCTCAAAATCGTTATTTAATTGTTCCCAATTAGCACCTCCATCATTACTTCGGTACAAGCCTTTATCTTCTTTCTTTTCTGCTTCAATAACAGTGTAAAGCGTTCTAGGTTTACTTGGTGCGAGTGCAATTCCCATTCTGCCTAATTTGCCCTCAGGAAACCCGTTGTGAATCTTATTCCATGTTTTTCCACCGTCGGTAGATTTGTACAGGGCACTGTTTTCACCTCCAGAATCAAAAGACCAAGCCGTTCTTCTAAACTCCCACATCGAAGCATATAATATCAAAGGATTATTGGGATCCATGACCAAATCGGCACAGCCTGTTTTTGGATTGACATATAAGATTTTTTCCCAAGTTGTTCCTCCGTCTGATGATTTAAATACGCCTCGCTCTTCATTATCGCCCCACAAGTCGCCTAATGCACCTACATAGATTTCATTGGAATTTTCAGGATTGACAATCACACTGGCAATTCGTTCCGAATTTTCAAGACCTATTTTTTTCCAATTAGACCCACCATCTGTAGATTTGTACAATCCATCACCGTAAGAGACACTGTTTCTTGTCCAAGTTTCTCCTGTCCCAACATAAATCGTTTTATCGGGATCGTTGGGGTCTAAAGTAACTGTTCCAATCGATTGAATGTGATCATCAAAAATGGGATTAAAAGTGGCTCCCCCATCATTTGATTTCCACACTCCACCTCCAGCAGCTCCTAGATAAATGATCCTATCATTAGTGGGGTGTAATTCTAAATCATTGATTCTTCCACTCATTAAGGCAGGACCTATGTGTCTTGCCGTAAGGTCTCCAAAAAGTGCTTTTCCTTCTTTTATGGAATTACTTTGTGCATAAGAAAACAGGCTGATGCCAATAAATAATGCGGATATACGAGTTCTAAAGTTTTTCATTTGAATTGCGATAATCTGATTTAAGGCTACTGTTTTACAGGCAACTCAAAGGCTGAAGGAACTACTTCGGGATTCAAAATAATTTCACTCATTGTGATGGGTTGTCCAGGTTGACCCTTGACTCCTTGCGTCATTGAAAAAGGAAAATACAATCCGTCAACCTCTTCATAATCACTAAACGATATTTCTGAGGTCATCCCTTTCCCTGGACCTGAGGTGATTTCATTCTGAATCCCTATAGGTACAAAATTATCAATGTCAAAGAAATAAAATGAAATATCATCAACAAGTTCTCCATCTACAGTTTTGGGTTCTTTAACTAATTTAATTTTAAACGTTTCTGTACCACCAAAAGATTCAGTACCCATAAGCTCAACAGTGTAGCCTTTTTCTTTGTAATTGATAAAGGGGTCAGGAAAATCATTTAAATCCAATTTAAAATTCGCTGTAGCTTCAGCATCACTTTCCTCTGCCTCCATAGTCATAAAATTATGGGACCACAAGCGTGTGCCATCATAAACTCCTTGCTTAATTTCTTTACCTTGAAAGTTTATAACTTGCATTTGTCTCCCGTCTTTTAATTGTATTATTTCCAAAGGAATTTCCAGTCCTTGTTGATTGATCTTGGCAATCATCTTAATCCCATTCAATTGATTCCAGTTTTCCAAACCTCCCGTATTTTCGAAATAGTTAGAAATAATTTCCTCTGCTGATTGAGCGGTTACATGGAGTGTGCTAAATAGAAATAAAAGCGATAGGGATAGTAAGTTATAAATTTTCATGTTTTAGATTTTTGTTAATTAGGGTTCTAAATAGTAAGACGAGTTATTAGATTAATTGTTACAATTCTTCAAAATTATGTAGAAGGATTAGGTATCGCTTCATGAATTTCGTTAATCGCATCAAGTAATTCATTACTCAATTTGATAGAGGCTGTACCAATATTTTCCTTTAGTTGTTCCAGGTTAGTAGCACCAATTATATTACTAG
>JAFMLQ010000079.1 GCA_017852075.1 Flavobacteriaceae bacterium
TTGGAGATGTCAATACGTATCCAGGGAAATTAAAACTAATTCTTTGTGGGTTTCATGAAGCAACCCTTGCTGTTCAAACCGCCTATAAAATCATATATCCCGACAAACGCTTTACTTTAAAATACACTACTGTTCAGGGGATACAAGGGTTTGATTAAAGCTCTCTTTACTTAAAAGTACTTATCTTTAATCATGGACTTTTCCCTTTTTCATGTCGATGCGTTTACAGACACCCTTTTCAAAGGAAATCCCGCATGTGTAGTCCCTTTGGAAAACTGGCTTGAAGATGCTGTGTTACTTTCTATTGCTAAAGAAAATGCGGCACCAGAAACAGCATTTTTTGTAAAAAATAAGGGTCAAATTCATTTGCGTTGGTTTACCCCAGACCTTGAGATGGATCTTTGTGGACATGCTACTCTAGCAACTGCACATGTTTTGAAACGGCATTTGGGTTATGACGAAGAGGTAATTTCCTTTAATACCTTAAGTGGGATTGTAAGTGTATCCGTAATAGATGAGCTTTACTACTTAGATTTTCCTTCACGTATGCCTGAAAAAACTCAACTCCCAATTAATTTAGAAAAAGCGTTAAGCTTAAAACCAAAATTCGTGCTAAAATCGAGAGATTATGTTTTGGTTTATGATCACTGGGATGACATCAAAAACATCCAAATAGAACGAAATTATTTTGATGAGTTGGATCTTGGAACGGGGGGCGTTATTGTAACTGCCCCTGGAGAAAATGTAGATTTTGTTTCTCGATTTTTTACTCCAAGAGCCACCTTGTTGGAAGACCCAGTTACTGGATCGGCGCATTGTTCTCTTATTCCCTACTGGGCTTCGGTGTTGTCCAAACAAAAAATGACTGCACATCAAATATCCGATCGCGGAGGAAGGTTGTATTGTGAAAACCGAATAGATCGAGTATGGATTGGGGGTAAAGCATGTACTTTTCTCAAAGGGAAATTTCAAATCAAATAAGGAGTAAAGTGCTTTACAACCAATACTCCTTTTCAAAAAAAATTGATACCTTAAACACGTATTTAAATCAGGTAAAATGAAAACACATTTTGATGCCATTGTTGTAGGATCAGGAATCAGTGGTGGCTGGGCCGCCAAAGAGTTATGCGAAAAAGGTTTAAAAACCTTGGTTCTCGAAAGAGGACGTATGGTAAAACATATTGAAGACTATCCTACAATGAATCTTGATCCCTGGGACATGAAACACGGAGGGAGTTCTACCCAAGAAGATTTAAAAAATTACAACAAGCAAAGAAGATGGGGTGTAAATGAGGCGAATCGTCACTTTTACAATAACGATTCGGAGTTTGACTATGCTGAAGACAAGCCCTTTGATTGGATTCGAGGAACCCAAGTGGGAGGGAGATCGCTCATCTGGGGACGGCAAACCTACCGCTGGAGTGATGATGATTTTGAAGCAAATCTAAGAGACGGCATCGCAATTGACTGGCCTGTACGCTACAAAGATATTGCCCCGTGGTATTCTTATGTGGAAAAATTTATTGGTGTGAGCGGAGAGGCACTAAACCTTCCTCAACTCCCAGACAGTGAGTTTTTACCTCCAATGGAACTGAATTGTGTCGAAAAAGAATTGCAATCTTCTATTGCAAAAAATTATAGCAATCGAGTACTGACGATTGGACGTGTAGCCCATATTACCGAGGGTACAAAGGAGGGTGCAGGTAGAGGTTCATGCCAATATCGAAATCGATGTGACCGAGGATGCCCTTTTGGATCCTATTTTAGTTCAAATTCTTCAACTCTTCCGAAAGCAGAAAAAACGGGTAATCTAACCCTGCGCCCTCATTCTGTAGTATCCGAAGTCCTTTATGATGAAAAAACACAAAAAGCGATAGGGGTACGTGTGGTTGATGCGATATCCAAAGAAGTGCTTGAATTTAAAGCCAAAGTAATCTTTCTCTGTGCCTCATCCATGGCCTCAACATCTATACTTTTAAACTCGAAATCCAATCGCTTTCCCAAGGGTCTTGGAAATGATTCTGGAGAACTGGGACATAACATTATGGACCATCAGTTGGGTAGTGGCGCCTCTGGTAATTTTGAAGGATTTGAAGATCGTTACTATTCTGGAAGAAGACCCAATGGCTTTTACATTCCTCGATTTAGAAATGTAGGTGGTAAAACAAAAGATGTAGATTTTTTAAGAGGTTATGGCTATCAAGGAGGGGCAGGTAGGGGAAACTGGTCTGAAAGTGTTGCTGAATTTGGGTACGGTGCAGAATATAAAAATGCCCTCCTCAAACCTGGAAAATGGAATATTGGAATGGGAGGGTTTGGCGAAGTACTTCCCTATCACGAAAACCGTATGTACCTAGATTATAAAAAAATAGATGCTTTTGGTTTACCCAAAATTGTATTTGATGCTGAGTTCAAAGAAAATGAGAAAAAGATGAAGGAAGATTGGAAAAATCAAGCTGCAGAAATGCTAGAAAATGCGGGCTGTAAGGATGTGTCAATTTTTGATTCTAATGCACCAATCGGCAAGGGCATTCACGAAATGGGAACTGCACGTATGGGACATGATCCCAAAACTTCAATTTTGAACAAATACAATCAGGTACACAGTGT
>JAFMLQ010000044.1 GCA_017852075.1 Flavobacteriaceae bacterium
AGGATGGTGGGGCTAATTTTACTGCTATACTTTGAAATAGACCTCTTCAAAGGGTACTCGAAAACGTTTTCCATACACGCCTTCAGGTTTACGTATCCCACAACCAATCACCATACTTACTTCAGCACTTTTTGGCAGTTTGAGCAATGCTTTTAAACGCACTGAATCAAAACCTTCCATAGGACAGGTATCGTAGCCTATGGCCGCCATACTTACCATGAAATTCTGAGCGGCAAGAGCGGTACTTTTGTGCCCCACTACTCTTAAGTCACTAGCTTTAACCTCGCGGTAAGTCACTTTTTTTCTCCCGTTCCAATTGCTTTTCAAGCTGTGGACAAAGCCCTTTATTTTTTGAGTTCCTCGGTACAACTGAGGAATAATTTTTTGATAGTACTCAAGAGCACCTTTAATCTTATTTTCATCCTTCCCTACGTTGGCACTTTTAATAAAATCCACATTGGCAGCAATGCGTTGTTGCCATAGATCAAGACGAACCACTGGGATTACCAACTCCTGAGCCGTTTTGGCTGCGGGTTGGTTATAGCACACTTGAGCTACTTCTTTTAATAAGTGCTTTGTGTGGACGTGATAAAACTCCCAAAGTTGAAGATTACTACTGGTTGGAGCCAAGGTGGCTTGCTCAATACATTTTTTGACCCTTTCTGTGTCTATAGGTTTTTCAATGTCGTAAACCCTAACGGATCTTCTAAAATTGATGGCCTCACTTACTGTTTTTTCGATCATAGCTAAATACGTTTTAAAATGGTTTTGAATAGGGAAAGGGATTTAGGATAGGGAGCATAGCGTTGAGGGAGGTCGAACCAAAAAGACCGTTTGACTACAGGTTTTGAATGGCTCATCAAATCAAAACTGTACTTACCATGGTAGGCACCTAGACCACTATTTCCAATGCCGCCAAAGGGTAGCTTGGGATTTGTGAAATGCACCAAGGCATCATTTACCACAGCCCCTCCAAATGAATAATTTTGTATCAATGTGTTGATGAATTTTTTGTTACGGCTAAAGACATAAAAAGCTAAGGGATTCTTTAATTGAGTCAACACTTCGTCAATATCATCCAAAGTCTCATAACTGAGTATGGGTAAAATCGGACCAAAAATTTCGTCTTGAATCAAAGGGCTGTCCATGACAGGCTGATCCACTATTGTAGGTTCAAAAAACAACTCGTTTATATCTGTTTTACCGCCATAGACGACCTTCTGATTTTTTAAATCAGCTTCTAGTTTTTTAAAGTGTTTTTCGTGTATGATACGACCGTAGTCTTTTGAGTCTTGGACATTGGTTCCAAAAGCCTTTTCAATTTCTTCAACCAGAGCTTGGATCAATGCATCTTTGAATTGGGATTGGACCAAAACGTAATCCGGAGCGATACAAGTTTGTCCACAGTTTAAAAACTTTCCCCAAACAATGCGTCGGGCGGTCTTTTGAATGGGGGTAGTGCCATCTACTACAGAAGGACTTTTCCCCCCAAGTTCCAGTGTTACTGGGGTCAGGTGTTCGGCTGCGGCTTTGGCAATAATTTTCCCTACTTGGGTACTTCCTGTGTAAAAAATGTAATCCCACTTTTCTTTTAGTAAGGCTTGAGCGACCTTTGCGTCTCCTTCTACCACAGTCACCCATTCTTTTGGGAATACAGCACTGAGAATGTCAATTAAAACTTTTGAAGTATGTGGTGCAGATTCTGAAGGCTTTAGGACTACCGTGTTTCCTGCGCCAATTGCTCCCACAAGGGGTATCATAGCCAACTGGAAAGGATAGTTCCATGGCGAAATCATTAGGACTGTTCCATACGGTTCGGTAATAAGAAAATCTTGAGAGGGAAAATTGAGCAAACTTCCTGAAACCCTTTTGGGAGCTGCCCATTCTTTTAAGTTTTTTACAAATGCATCAATTTCCTTTAGTACCATAAGAAGTTCACTTGTAAATGATTCAAAAGCTGGTTTTTTAAGGTCTCGATCTAAAGCATCAAAAATATCCTGCTCTTTTTCGTTGATTACCTTCTTTAACTTTTTTAGATGATCGATACGTACCGAAATGGGTTGTTTTTTGTACGCTTTAAAAAATTGATGATGTGCTTCTTTAAGCTCAGTAATCATTGAGGAATTCATAGAGATAATTTCTTTTTGGGTTTAAAGATAATAGAAAAAAATCGCACCCTTTTTATTAGGTTTGAATGTATTAAAAAAATAATTAAAACCCACTGATAATCAGCGTTTTAATATTAAAAATTCCCCTTTGAGTATAAGAGACATTTTATTTGAATCTTCAGGTAACTTTAAACAAAAGTTATATTCGTTAAACAAAACAAACCAATGAAGCTCAACAAGTATAGCCAAGCCGTAACCCAAGACCCTACGCAGCCTGCTGCACAGGCAATGTTGCATGCCATAGGAATGACCGATGAGGACTTTGAAAAACCACTTATCGGAATTGCTTCAACAGGGTACGAGGGTAACCCGTGTAATATGCATTTGAATGATCTTGCTCAAGATATCAAGAAAGGAATAAATGCACAATCTTTAGTCGGTTTGGTTTTTAATACAATTGGGGTTAGTGACGGAATTTCAATGGGCACACCGGGCATGCGATTCTCTTTACCATCCCGTGATATCATTGCGGACTCTGTTGAAACTGTGGTTCAAGCCATGTCTTATGATGGGGTAGTTACCGTTGTGGGATGTGATAAAAATATGCCTGGAGCTTTGATGGCATTATTGCGTTTAAATCGCCCATCCATTTTGGTATATGGGGGTACTATAGCAGCTGGATGTCACAATGACAAAGAACTTGATGTGGTTTCTGCCTTTGAAGCTTGGGGGGAAAAAGTGGCAGGGACTTTAGACGAAAAAGAATACAAGAACGTCATTCGCAATGCCTGCCCTGGAGCGGGAGCTTGTGGGGGAATGTATACTGCCAACACGATGGCTTCTGCTATAGAAGCTTGTGGAATGGCATTGCCTTTCAACGCATCAAATCCTGCAGTGAGTAAAGACAAAAAAGAGGAATGTGAGGTATTAGGTGCACATTTAAAGAATTTACTTGAACTCGATTTAAAACCATTAGACATCGTAACGCGAAAGTCGTTGGAAAACGCATTGCGTCTGATCGCCGTCCTAGGAGGATCTACCAATGCAGTGTTGCACTTTTTAGCCATTGCTAAAGCTGCAGAAATTGATTTGACCCTAGATGATTTTCAAAAAATAAGCGATACCACTCCCTTTCTGGCAGACTTGAAACCCAGCGGAAAGTACTTGATGAAAGATTTGCACGCAGTTGGAGGAGTACCTGCGGTATTGAAATACATGCTAGAATTGGGAATGCTTCATGGGGAATGCATTACAGTTACCGGAAAAACTTTGGCAGAAAATCTCGCTGAGGTTCCTAGTTTAGCCGAAAACCAAGACGTCATTCGTCCTCTAGACAACCCCATTAAAGCAACAGGTCACATACGAATTTTAAAAGGTAATTTAGCTGAGGGAGGTTCAGTTGCCAAAATCACAGGTAAAGAGGGCTTGATTTTCAAAGGTCCAGCTCGAGTTTTTGACGGCGAATATGCTGCCAATGATGGAATCAAACTAGGCAAAGTAAAGGCTGGTGAGGTTGTTGTTATTCGTTATGAAGGACCCAAAGGCGGACCGGGAATGCCTGAAATGCTGAAACCTACTGCCGCCATCATGGGTGCAGGGTTAGGTAAAAGTGTGGCGCTCATTACAGACGGACGTTTTTCTGGAGGAACTCATGGTTTTGTGGTGGGTCATATTGTACCTGAAGCTCAAGAAGGAGGAGCAATAGGACTCGTCAAAGATGGAGATATAATAACCATCGATGCAGAAAACAATACAATTAGTGTAGCGCTAACTGAAAACGAATTGGCAGAGCGAAAATCCCAATGGGTAAAGCCTCCATATAAGTTTGAAAAAGGCGTACTCTATAAATATATTAAAAGTGTAGCCACAGCCTCTGAAGGTTGTGTTACCGATTCCAAATAAATATGGAAACAAAAACAAAAACAGCGGGAGATCAAACCCAAACAAAGTCGTTGCACATTTCTGGAGCAGAAGCTGTAGTACGTTGTCTGTTGGCAGAAGGTTCCGATATAATTTATGGTTATCCCGGTGGAGCCATAATG
This sequence comes from Flavobacteriaceae bacterium, assembly GCA_017852075.1. Classification (GTDB taxonomy): domain Bacteria; phylum Bacteroidota; class Bacteroidia; order Flavobacteriales; family Flavobacteriaceae; genus MS024-2A. The sequence goes on from JAFMLQ010000044.1 coordinate 4,151, forward strand.
CCGATTTATGATGAACTGTATAAATTTCAAGATCAGTTGCATCATGTGCTCACACGTCACGAGCAAGGAGCTACTCATGCTGCTCAGGGTTTTGCACGTACCTCAGGGAAAGTAGGTGTTGCTATGGCAACTTCAGGACCTGGCGCTACCAATTTAGTGACTGGTATCGCGGATGCTCAAATCGATTCTACCCCTATGGTTTGTATCACTGGACAGGTAGCTTCCCATCTTCTTGGATCTGATGCATTTCAAGAAACCGACATTATTGGAATATCTACTCCAGTAACCAAATGGAATTATCAAATCACCAAGGCTAGTGAAATTCCAGAAATCATGGCAAAAGCTTTTTATATAGCCCGTTCTGGTAGACCTGGTCCAGTATTGATCGACATTACAAAAGATGCACAATTTGAAACTTTCGACTTTATCTACAAAAAGTGTACTGGGATTCGTAGTTATTCACCTTATCCCGAACTTTCTAGTGCGGATTTGAAACAAGCACTGAAATTAATTGATCAAGCCAAAAACCCCATGGTCGTATGGGGGCAAGGCGTCATTTTAGGAAATGCAGAAGAAGAATTCAAAATCTTTTTAGAGAAGTCAGGAATTCCTGCGGCATGGACGATTTTAGGGCTTTCTGCACTTCCCACAGATCATCCTTCCAACCGAGGCATGGTGGGTATGCACGGTAATTATGCACCGAATTTGCTTACCAACCAATGCGATTTGCTAATTGCCATTGGAATGCGTTTTGATGATCGTGTGACTGGAGATTTGAACACTTACGCCAAACAAGCTAAAATCATTCATTTGGAGCTTGATCCTGCTGAAGTCAATAAAAACGTACATGCAGATGTAGCTCTTCTTTCAGATTGTAAAATTTCACTTCGGGAGTTGAATAAACACATTAAAACGAAAACCTATCCCGAATGGATCGCACGTTTTGATGCCTTAGACAAAATTGAATACGAAAAAGTCATTGAATCCGATTTATTTCCCAAGAAAGAAGGACTGACTATGGGTGAAAGCGTGGAAATGATCAACAAATATTCCAATAACGATGCTGTGATTGTAACGGACGTAGGGCAACACCAAATGGTGGCGTGTCGTTATGCAAAGTTTAGTCAATCAAAAAGTAATGTAACCTCTGGAGGTTTGGGAACAATGGGTTTTGCTCTTCCTGCCGCTATTGGAGCTAAAATGGGTGCTCCACATAGAGAAGTTGTCGCAGTGATAGGGGATGGAGGCTACCAAATGACCATTCAAGAACTGGGAACTATTTTTCAGCAGCAAGTAGCCGTTAAAATTGTTGTCCTTAACAATGATTTCCTCGGTATGGTACGTCAGTGGCAACAATTGTTTTTTGACAAACGCTATGCTTCAACAGAAATGGTAAATCCTGACTTTGTTACCATCGCTCAAGGATTTAGGATAAAAGGAAAAAGAGTAGAAAAAAGAGAGGAATTGGACGCAGCAGTTAAGGAAATGATGGCCTCTAAAAAGCCCTACTTCCTTGAAGTATGTGTGGAAAAAGAAGACAATGTTTTTCCTATGATTCCTACTGGTGCTAGTGTTTCAGATATAAGACTTGAGTAAAATGGAAAATACAATCTATACCATTTCCGTATATGCAGAGAATAATATCGGTTTGTTGAATCGGATTTCTGCAATATTTTTAAAACGCCATATCAATCTGGAAAGCTTTTCTACTTCTGCTTCTGAAATACCTGATGTTTTTCGTTTTGTCATTGTAGTTCATTCAGACGCAGAACGGGTTCGCAAAATCGTACAACAAATCGAGAAACAGGTTGATGTGATTAAAGCATTTTATCATACTGATGAAGAAACTATCTTTCAGGAAAACGCTTTGTATAAAGTAAAGTCAAGTTCTTTGTTTGAGGAACGTCACATTCAAAATATTATCAAATCCAGTCACGCAACAATTGTAACTGTTTCCCCAGAGTTTTTTGTGATAGAAAAAACAGGTTTTAGGGAAGAAACCGAACAATTGAGAAAGGACTTGGCTCCCTATGGTCTTCTGCAATTTGTTCGATCTGGAAGAATTTCGGTTACCAAAGCAAAAATGGGAATCTCAGATATATTAAATTCATTCAAAAACAACAATTAAAAATTATGTCAAATTATTTTAACCAATTATCGCTTAGAGACCAACTACACCAATTGGGTCAGTGTCGTTTTATGGAAGCTTCGGAATTCGAAAATGGTATCGCTGCCCTTGAAGGCAAAAACATCGTAATCGTTGGTTGTGGTGCCCAAGGTTTAAACCAAGGGTTGAACATGCGGGATTCAGGACTTAACATTTCATATGCCCTAAGGAAAGGAGCTATTGAACAAAAAAGAGCTTCATTCGTAAATGCCTCTAGTAATGATTTTAAAGTAGGAACTTACGAAGAGTTGATCCCTTCTGCGGATGTTGTGATCAACTTGACCCCCGATAAAAATCATACTCCTGTGGTAAATGAAGTGATGCCGTTGATGAAAAAGGGAGCCACACTTTCGTATTCACATGGGTTCAACATCGTTGAAGAAGGAATGAAAGTACGGGAAGATTTAACGGTGATTATGGTAGCACCAAAATGCCCCGGATCTGAGGTTCGCGAAGAATACAAAAGAGGTTTTGGGGTGCCTACTCTTATTGCGGTACATCCTGAAAATGATCCTCATGGTCATGGATTGGACCAAGCGAAGGCCTATGCCTTCGCAACGGGAGGACATCGTGCAGGAGTATTGGAATCTTCTTTTGTGGCCGAAGTCAAATCTGATTTAATGGGAGAACAAACCATTCTTTGTGGAGTGCTTCAAACCGGTTCTATTTTGAGTTTTGATAAAATGATTGAAGAAGGTATAGCACCTGGGTATGCTGCAAAATTGATTCAATACGGTTGGGAAACCATCACAGAAGCTCTCAAGCATGGTGGAATCACGAATATGATGGATCGGTTGTCTAACCCTGCCAAGATTAAAGCTTTTGAATTATCAGAACAACTCAAATCAATCTTGACCCCACTTTTTGAAAAGCATATGGATGACATCATGTCGGGACATTTTTCTAAAACAATGATGGTAGATTGGGCAAATGATGACAAGAACTTGTTGAGTTGGCGTGCAGCTACTGGAGAAACCGCTTTTGAAAAAACACCCATTATCGATCAAGAAATTTCTGAACAAGAGTTTTTCGACAATGGAATTTTGATGGTTGCATTTGTACGTGCGGGGGTAGAACTTGCTTTTGACACTATGGTATCTGCAGGAATTAAGGAGGAATCTGCTTATTACGAATCATTACACGAAACACCTCTTATTGCCAATACAATTGCTCGAAAAAAACTATTTGAAATGAATCGAATCATTTCGGATACAGCAGAATATGGGTGTTACCTATTTGACCATGCAGCAAAACCAATGCTTACAGATTTTATGAAAGAAATAAAGAGTGATGTTATTGGTAAAGGATTGTCCCTAAAAGATCAGGGTGTAGACAACAAAAAATTAATTGACATTAATGAAATCATTCGCTACCATCCTGTAGAAATGATTGGATATGAACTTAGGGCATCGATGACAGCCATGAAAAAAATCGTATAATGTCTGATTATCCCTCAATGCGAGGAGTAAAGTTGGCAACCAATCGATTAAAAGGGTTCACACGTATTACTCCTTTGGATCACAACAAGCGTTTATCACATTTGATAAACGCTTCTGTATTTTTAAAACGAGAGGATTTACAAGAAGTACGGTCTTTTAAAATACGAGGTGCTTATAACAAAATCGTCTCTTTAAGTAAAGAAGATCTGAAATCAGGTATTGTATGTGCTAGTGCAGGAAACCACGCGCAAGGCTTTGCTTTTTCTTGTCAAAAATTAAAAGTCAAAGGACAGGTATATCTACCTGCCACTACGCCTCAACAAAAGATTTCCCAAGTCAGAATGTTTGGAGGAGATTTTGTGGAGATAGTGTTGGTAGGAGACACCTATGATGCATGTCAAAAAGTAGCACTTCAAGTGGCACAAGAGAACAATAAGACCTTTATTCATCCCTTTGATGATGCAGTAGTGATAGAGGGTCAGGCAACCCTAGCCATGGAAATGTTAGCGCAACGTACCAAGGGATTTGATTATTTACTGGTTCCAATAGGTGGAGGAGGTTTGGTATCTGGTGTCATAACGGTTTTTAAAGAATTGGCTCCCCACACAAAAATTATTGGGATAGAACCAGAAGGAGCTCCCTCAATGAAGAGTGCCCTTGCTTCTGGAAAGCGTATCATTCTGGATCAGATGGATGGTTTTGTAGACGGCGCTGCTGTAAGGCAGGTAGGAAAATTAGCCTATGAAATTTGTAAGACCCATTTGGATCAAATAGTTTTAGTTCCGGAGGGTAAAATTTGCCAAACTATTTTAGATCTTTATAATAAAGATGGAATTGTTGCTGAACCTGCAGGAGCCATTGCAATTGCAGCTTTAGACCTTTTTGAAGATCTTTTTGCAAATAAGTCTGTAGGCGTTTTGGTTTGTGGTGGCAACAATGATATTTTTCGAATGCCAGAAATAAAAGAACGCGCTTTGATGTATTCCAAATTAAAGCATTACTTTTTGATTGACTTCCCCCAGCGTTCGGGTGCTTTAAAGCAATTTGTCACTCAAATTTTAGGTCCCAACGATGATATTACCCATTTTGAGTTTTCTAAAAAAAACTTCAGAAATAATGCTCCAGCGGTTGTTGGAATCGAACTGCGAGAAGCTACAGATTTTTCGCTTTTGGTAGAACGAATGAAAAATCATAACTTCAAATTCGATTATTTAAACGATAAACACAGTTTATTTCAGTTTTTAATCTAATCAATGCTATAATTAAGAAAAAAAAATGAATACAGAGACAACTCAAGTACCTAAAGAATTTCAGTTGCAACCCTTGACTTGTGATGAATACCTTGTAAATGGAAAAATAAAAAAATGGAAAGGGGCAACTTCTGAAGTCTATTCCGTTATCCGTACCGATGGTCATCCCACACTTTTGGGCACGATACCAGACATGGAGACCGACTCCGCTATAGAAGCGCTTGAGGCTGCAGAAAAAGCATTCAATAGAGGGCAAGGTTTGTGGCCTACCATGAAGGTTGGTGAACGACTAAAATGCATGGAGGCTTTTGTCGAGAAAATGAAATTACATCGGGAAGAAGTGGTTAAACTTTTGATGTGGGAGATTTGTAAAAACAAGTCGGATTCATACAAAGAATTTGATCGTACAGTAGATTACATTTATGATACCATAGAAGCCTATAAAAGCTTAGACCGTAAGGGAGCCAAATTTGATATGCAAGGAGGGGTGTATGCGCATATTCGTCGAGGACCTTTGGGTGTTGTTCTTTGTTTAGGACCATATAATTATCCTTTGAACGAAACCTTCTGCTTGCTTATTCCTGCTATCATTATGGGAAATACAGCCATTTTTAAGCCTGCTAAACACGGGGTACTATTGATAGCTCCTTTACTAAAAGCTTTCCAAGAAAGCTTTCCTCCTGGGGTAGTCAACATTTTGTTTGGTAGAGGTAGGAAAATTGCAACTCCCATCATGAAAACAGGAGTGATTGATGTTTTAGCACTTATCGGTCACAGTTCGTCAGCAGTCTCTTTACAAGACCAACATCCCAACAAAAATCGCTTGCGTTTGGTACTTGGCTTAGAAGCTAAAAACCCGGGAATCATTCTTCCCGATGCGGATTTGGATCATACTATTAAAGAGTGTATTTCAGGAACCCTTTCTTTCAACGGGCAGCGATGTACAGCACTTAAAGTCCTTTATGTACATGAGTCTATTGTTGATGAGTTTAATCGTCGCTTTTCGAAAGCGGTAGATGAACTTCAATTTGGAATGCCATGGGATGACACATTTTTAACGCCATTACCAGAGCCTTCAAAACCAGAATATATTCAAGAGTTGATTAAGGATGCCAAGAAAAAAGGCTCCAAAATTTTAAACAAAAAAGGGGGGCAGCTTTCTGAAAACTATTCATTTCCAGCGGTAATGTATCCTGTTACAGCAGAGATGAAACTTTATCAGGAAGAACAATTCGGACCGGTCATTCCAGTGATTTCATATAAAAACATCGATGAACCTTTGGATGCAATGGCGGCCTCAGAATACGGTCAACAGGTCAGTCTTTTTGGTCGAGATGTCACCAAATTGGCACCACTAGTAGATACATTGGCAAATTTGGTATGTCGCGTAAACCTCAATTCAGCTTGCCAGCGCGGTCCAGATGTATATCCTTTTACGGGTAGAAAAAATTCTGCTGTAAGTACCTTGAGTGTTTACGATGCCTTACGTTCATTTTCTATACGAACCTTCCTGGCTTCTAAAGATACACCGTACAATAAGGAAATATTGGAGCGTTTGCTGAATTCTGATAAATCTAATTTTGTTTCTACAGAGTACTTGCTTTAATTCAAAAAGACTGACCTATACCAAAAACGATTCCG
>JAFMLQ010000045.1 GCA_017852075.1 Flavobacteriaceae bacterium
AATGATATTAATAGAAATGACGAGATTTGGCTATCTCTATTTAACCAAAAAAAATTACAGATCGGGCACGGGTGTTTGGTGATCTTGATAATACGCTTTTTCATTCACCAACGAGGCGTGCATCTCTCTGATTAGGTCTTGAGAATTGGCATCCAAAAACAGATTTTTCAACTCATATGGATCCGTTTTAAGATCATAAAATTCCCAACTAGGTTCTGTGGTTTGTGAGTTGGCACTTTTCATTCCAAGAGGCTTTCCATAATAGTGTATCAACTTGTACCGGTTGCTTCTTATACCAAAATGTGCAGGTCGATCAGGGCTGTGCTCCCAATAACGGTAATAGGTATATGCTCTACCCTGCAACTTGTCATCTTTAAGGAGCGATCTAAAACTTTCTCCTTGCATCTGTTCGGGTCGTTTTATATTTGCGTAATCCAGTAACAAAGCGGGGATGTCAATATTCATAAGCAAGGCTTCTGTTCGTTTCCCTTGGGGTAAATCCTTAGGATATCGGATCACAAAAGGCATTCTTGAAGATTCTTCTAGCATCATTCTCTTGTCAAAAAATCCATGCTCACCCAAGAAATATCCCTGATCAGAAGTATAGATAATCAAGGTATTGTCTAAACGTCCTCGCTTTTCAAGTCCTGTAATTATTTTCTCAATATTATCATCAATAGCAGCTCCACATCGAATAAAATCTTTGACAAACTTTTGATAGGATTTTTTTCGTATTTCAATACTATCCAAACCAGTTACATCAAAAGGCATTCCAGGATAATCAGTCCAAAATTTATCAGGATCTGCTTGATATCGCAACCATCTTTTGGTAAGGTTTTCCAATAATTGTCCTTTGAATGTTCTCTTGCCTTCTTCTGGATAAGGCTCCAGCAAAGATTCTGGTTCAGGAAGTACGACATCTTCCAAAAGTTCGGCATGACGCTCTGGATAGTGGAAGGGTTCATGTGTTGCCTTAAAATGGGTCATTAAAAAAAAGGGCTTTTCAGGGTCTTGGGCGTCGATCCAATCTAGAGATTCGGTGCCTATAATATCAGAAGAAAAACCCTTTTGTTCTTTTCCACCTTTCCACCCGTATTCCCAATTTTCTGCAGTTTTAAAAACAGGGTCAAAATAGCGTCCCTGTCCAGGTAACACTTTGTAATAATCAAAACCTGATGGCTCTTCTTTCAAGTGCCATTTCCCGATTAGCGCTGTAGAATAACCTGAAGCTGTCATCAGTTTTGCAATATTAAGAGTGTCAGGTGACAACGCATCACCTAGGGTATACACTCCATTTTTATGACTCATAACTCCCGTTAAAATTGCCGCACGTGAGGGAACGCAAATCGAGTTGGTACAAAACATATTTTCCAAAGTAACCCCTTCAGACGCCAAACGTTTTATTCCTGTATTTTTTACATAGGGCTCCAATATTCCACCGTAAATTCCCCAAGCTTGAGAGGTGTGATCGTCGGACATTATAAATATGATGTTGGGACGTTCCTCTGAATCCGAAGTACAAGAACTCAACGTATAGAATATCCCTAAAATGAGTATTAATATTTTTTGAATTTGCATAGATCTTATTTTACAACAAGATAGGGACAAATCTTTAAGAATAAAAGTATCCCTAAACGGCCTTCGTCTTGTAATGAAATATTATGTTTTCCCACGGTTTATTTTGCAGACATCAAAGTTTAAACTAAATTTAAAGTATTACTTTATGTCATTACTCCGTTTTTTAACACAGCCAGATAAACCCTACTATTTTGAATCTTAAAATGAATTGAAATATGAAAAAAACAATACTTCTTCTCACTCTTTTTTTTGCTTTCACCTCTTGTAATGAAACAACCGTGTGGAAACCTCAGCTTATTGCATATTACGCGGGAGATGAAAAATCTATTGATACATTTGACTTAAACGGTGTAGATCAAATCATTTACAGCTTTTTGCACCTTAAAGGAAATGAACTAGCAATTGACAACAAAGCGGATAGCCTTACACTCGTAAACCTTATTAATCAAAAGAAAAAGTATCCCGATTTAAAAGTTTTGGTTTCTTTAGGGGGCTGGGGAGGCTGCGAAAGTTGTTCAGAAGTATTTAGCACAAAGCAAGGGCGAATTGACTTTGCGATTTCCACAGCAAAAATCATCAATACATTTGATGCAGATGGTATTGATTTGGACTGGGAATATCCAGCTATATCAGGTTATCCTGATCATAAGTATCAAAAGGAGGACCGAGAAAATTTTACCGATTTAGTCATTCAGTTAAGAAAATACATGAAGCAAGGGGACATCTTAAGTTTTGCAGCTGGTGCCTCTACGCGCTTTTTTGAAAATTCTATAGAGTGGGACAAAGTAATGCCGCTGGTTGACAATGTCAATTTAATGACTTATGATTTTTTTGGTTCGGGGTCCCAGAAAACTGGCCATCACACTGCATTGGCTTCCAATGAATTTCAAGACCGATCCGCAGAATCCTCTATAAAGGCACTGATTGATTTGGGTGTCAATTCCAAAAAAATATTTATCGGAGGGGCTTTTTACATTAAAACATTTAAGAATGTTCCCAACATCAACAACGGCTTAAATCAAAAAGCTGAATGGAACCGTAGCTATAACCAAATCAACTTTGAATCTATACGTTCCAATTTCACTTTTTTTTGGGATACGCAAGCAAAAGCGACTTATGCGTATGACAGCATCAATAAAATCTTTGCCACATTCGATGACCATCGATCGATTCGGCTTAAAACTGAATTTGCAATAGAAAATGATTTAGGAGGAATTATGTTTTGGCAACTCATGAACGACAAAAAAGAAAATGGCCTTTTGAAAACTATAGTTGAAACAATGAATGTAAATACCCCTATCAAGTAAATGGAAATTGGAGTAGATAGTTTTGCAGCAGTTGATATAACTAAAGGAGTTCCAACTGCACAAGAACGCGTGCATGCAATCGAAGAGTTAATTGATCGAATTGTCTATGCAGATGCAGTAGGTTTAGACTTTTTTGGAATAGGGGAACACCATCGCGAGGAATTTCTGGATTCAGCACCCCATATGCTTTTAGCTGCTGCTGCTGCAAGGACGAAACATATTCGATTAGGAAGTGCTGTTGCTGTACTGAGTGCAGCAGACCCAGTACGTGTCTTCCAAAACTACGCCACCTTAGATTTAATAAGTTCAGGTCGTGCTGAAATGGTTGTAGGAAGAGGATCTTTTTCAGAATCATTCCCCTTGTTCGGTTTCCAATTTGAGGACTATGATGCCCTTTTCAAAGAAAAGCTGGAATTGCTATTGCAAATTCGTAAAGAGGAGGTTGTCAACTGGTCTGGAAGGTTTCGAGCACCCTTACAAAATCAAAGAATCACTCCGAGACCCTCTCAGAAAAAAATTCCTATTTGGTTGGGAGTGGGTGGAACCCCAGCTTCTTTTTCACGTGCTGGAAGTCTTGGTCTTCCGCTTATGGTTGCTATTATTGGTGGAGAAACCCATCGGTTTAGACCATTGATCGACCTGTATCGAAAAGCAGGGCAAGAAGCGGGATTTGCTCCAGAAGAGTTGAAGGTGGGGATTCATTCCCTAGGATATGTCGCCCAAACGAAAGAGCAGGCGGTAGAGGAGTACTATCCTGGATATGCCTATAACTTTACAAGAATTGGAAAAGAACGCGGTTGGCCTCCCGTAACTTTCGAGCGTTTTGCTGCGCAAAATGGAAGAACAGGAGCCTTATTGGTAGGAAGTCCTGAAGAAGTTTCTGAAAAAATATTGGGCCACAGCGCGGCATTAGGGGGAATCAATCGATTTACCTTCCAACTGGACAATGCCAATCTAAGTCATCAGCAACTTAAGAACACCATGCAGCTTATTGCTGAAAAAGTAAAACCCATCATCAATCAAGAATAAAATATTATTAGAAAATTACAATTCTAGAGTTGAGACGTGATCCAGTTTTCAATTTTTCTCTCCAGTAAAACTAAAGGTAAACTTCCTGAGTTCAATACTTGACTGTGGAATGCTCTAACATCAAACTGGGCTCCAAGCCTATCTTCCGCTTGGGTTCTCAAGGCTCTAATTGTGATCTGACCCATTTTATAAGAAAGTGCTTGCCCAGGGGTTGCCATATAACGTTCAATTTCAGAAATTATAGAGGCTTCAGACTCCGCTTCATGGTCTAGAGAATATTGAATGGCTTGCTCTCGAGTCCAACCTTTGCTGTGCATACCTGTATCTACCACCAAACGAATTGCACGATGCATTTCCATACTCAACATACCAAAATATTGAATGGGATCGTCATAAAGCCCTAACTCCTTCCCTAAAGATTCTGCATACAATGCCCACCCTTCTACAAAAACGCCCAAACTTTCAGGATGTAAAAATTCAGGTAAGGTGTTGTTTTCTTGTTGTAGGGATAACTGATAGTGATGCCCTGGAATAGCCTCGTGAAGAAACAAGGCTTCATCTGCAAATTTGTTGTATTTGGAAACGTTGGGAATGGGTACATAAAAAATCCCAGGTCGGGAAGCATCTTTTGTTCCAGGAACATATTCCGCACTGGCAGAGGCCTCACGAAAAGCTTCTGTTCTTCGTACTACAAAATCTGCTTTAGGCTTTAACTCAAAAACCTTATCGAGCTTGTCGTTTATTCTTTCTTTTATTTGGTTAAAATTATCTATAACCCCCTGGGGTTCAAGAAAGGGCATTTGTTCTGGACTATTTCGTATGAATTCAAAAAACGCTTTGATGTCTCCTTTAAAACCAATTTGATTTTTGGCCTCCTCCATTTCTTCTAAAATTCGAGCTACTTCTCGCTTGCCCAATGTATGGATTTCGTCTGCAGTGAGATTTGTTGTGGTATGAAGTTTAATGAGATAATTGTACGTTTCTTCTCCATTAGGTAAAGCACCAATCCCAGAAGTTGTCCTGCAAACGGGAAGGTATTCCTCCACTAAAAATTGTTTGAGTTCGATATATTTTGGTCTTAGTCTTGATTCAATTAAATTCTTATAAAGCTCCGACAAACGATCTCTATCAGATTGTGCTATAGCTTCTGGCATCTGTTGTATAGGTCTGTAAAACAAATGTGAATCAACAGGTCTGGTGATAAATTCCTCTAATTGCACTATCGTTTTTTCCGTCAAAACTTTGGGCAATACGATATTTTTAGACATACCTTCTTTCATGTTTGCAATAGAGGTGTCTAAAAAGGCGATGTAATCGTCCAATCTTTTCAACCAATCTTCATAATCTTTGATCGTTTTAAACGGATGCACACTTCCCCCTGCACCCAACTGGGCAACATATAAATGCAAAGACTGTACTTGAATGAGGGGAGTCAACTCAAAACTCGGCAAGTTGTAGATTGGTGAAGTAGTAATAACTAGCGGATTTTGAAGGCCTTCCAATTTTACCTCACAATCCCATTGCATAACCTTCATACTCAAAAGATCGGCCTCCGAAAGTTGTGTAGAATCAATTTGAGCTAAACGCTCTAAAAAAGTAGTATATTCTGAGATTAAATCCCTTTGGTAGGTATCGGAAATATAATTGGCGATATAATCATTGTATTGGAAATTTCCCCCTTTAGTTGCTTCTATAGGGTTAATACGATCTTTAAATTGGTAGTATTCCTCGAAAATTGTTGCAATGGAATGTGCGGCAGAAGTTTTGGAATCCTCTTGGATACAGCTGGCGAACACCAGTATGAGCAAAAGAAGGGAAGGTTTTTGTTTCATTTTAAAAAATTAGAAGAGTTTACTTTTTAAGAATAATTAATCCAAAGGTCGATACGCATTATTTAATGCTTTGAGTTGGGAAGAATCTTGGGTCATTTCCCATCTGCCAAGGGAAACAGGAATATTGCCAATGCGATTGAGTGTATCGAAAAAAGTTTTGATTGAAAAGTTAGCTTCGTTTTGTTGGGCCACTTCCATCATCATTTCTTCTATCAAGTATTTTCCGGTAATGTAACTAGTTCCATATCCTGGTTGTCTCAAATACAAATGCTGTTCGAAGAGCAATAGTTCTTTTTCAGTTTTCATCCAACCTCTAGGTGTATATTCAGAATGAATTTTTCCGGCCTCTGCCATAGGCATCATATTCGCATGTGCATACAAAGATCCCAACCCACGAGCTGCTCTTTGAGCGATGAGTATATATACGATTTCTCTTGCTCGGGGATTTTGATCATAAAGTCCTGCATGCATAAACATTTCTTCTACTGCAGTTGCTAGTCCTTCATTACGCGAATCAAAAATATTATACAAAAGAGCTTTTTCCCTTATTGGATTTTGATGGGGTTCTTGGAGCATACGCTCCAATTCAAACCAATGATAAAAATGTGAAAAGAGGGGCTTTGGATCCAAATGTGCGGTGATCCAAAAAAAGTTTCGTGTTTCAGGTGGGATGTAGCTTCCCAAATGAGGTTCAAGCGCAGAGGAAAAATATTTTTTTACTGTAACTATTTCATTTTGGTCTAAAAACTCCAATAGCTCCTCTGCTGCATTTTTTGCTAAAGTCCTATACGACTCTTTTGAATCTGCTGGGAGTAACTCAGGGAGTGCACGGTTTCGGTGTTCCTCAAGTTTCAAAGAAGACCAAGCACGTGCTAACTCTCTTTTTAGCAACAATACCTCATCTTCCCATGTTAGTGGAACTAAATGCACGTTTTGTTGGTACCAGGTGTAGTGTTCTTTACCTATTCCCGATGGCCCATTTTTTTTAGGGGCCTCTTTTTTAAGCCAAGCCACAAGATCATCTGTTGAGGATTTTGCCGCTTTGATTTGGAGTGCGAGTTTTTTGTCTCGAGCAATACTCGATTTCAAAAGCATCTCATTCAATACTTGAGACTGATTCTCAATATCCCGAATTCCAGCAATCCATAAATCTTTAGCATTGCCTGTGAGGTTTTTTTGGGCATGTTGATTAAAATTAGGAATACGTTGAATTGCAGAAATCAATTTTTTGCGGTCTTCTTTATTCAAAGGAAAATTGTATTGCCACAATTCAATGACAAAATGAGAAGTGGGTCCTTCGTGTGCTGGGACATCACTTTTGCTGGTCCAGATAGCTTTGTAAAATGCGGGGTCGCGTTGCCAAGGTTTTAGCACCTTATAATTGAATTGGTAGCCATTCATTTCTGCCCATAGCAATTGCCAATCAACTTGTGCCTCCACACTCCATTTTTCTTTAGGAAGACCTTCTAGTTTTTCTCGTAAAACGGTGTATCCTGCTTGACGTGCGTCAAACGATTCCTGAGAATAATCCGGCACTCCGTCAATTAAAGGAGGTGCTTCAAAAGTTCGCCATTCTTTGAATAATTCCACCAATACATCACTTTGATTTTTGTAAGTGGTTTGCGCCATGAAATTTAATGGCAACAAAAAGCAGAGGAACCAATAGCTACTTGCCTTTATTTGGATTGATCTATTTGATATTTTTTTAGACATAATGAATCTTTACTAAAGTGTTAAAATACGTTTTTTATCATTGAATTCAAGGTTGAAAAATTAATCCAAAACGGCTTCCGCTTCGATCTCTACTTTATAGCCTTCTCCAACAAGTTTTGCTTGAACTAGTGTGTTTGCTGGATCAATATTTTTAAACCGAACACCATGGGCTCTAGCTACAACTTCCCAATCTTCAATGTTATTTACAAAGACTCTAGTGCGAATCACATCTTTCAAACTTCCTCCTAGAGACCGAATGGATGCTTCAATTTTATCAATTATAAAATGTACTTGGGCTGCGGCATCCCCACCTCCAATAATTTTCTCGCCGTGGGTTGCCGTAGTTCCAGAAACTACGATACGATTCCCTTTTTTTACTGCACGACAATATCCTGCGAAAGACTCCCAAATGGTTCCACTATAAACCTGCGCTCTGGTTTCCGAAATTGTTACCGCTTCGAAAGCCTCGGGAATGGTCTCTAAATGATGACTCAAATCTCCTGAAGCTGTGAGAAAAGGGGGAGTACGATATTCATCTCCACAATTTCCTGGAATGGGAGTCAATTTTGAGATGACTTGTTCAATCGCATCAATATCACTTTTCTCAAGTGAAATATTCAAAAGCTCTTTATGATCTTCAATATGTGATCGTTCTCCCAATCGGGCACCGATAATGACAGCAGCTACATTTTTATTTTCCAAGACGTAACGGCTGGATAGGTTCGCTATAGACGTTTGGTGTTTTTGGGCAAGAGTATCCAAAGTACTTAATACATTTTGAAATAGTTTCCATCCCCCTGCTGCCTGTATAAAGCGCATGTATTTCATTTGTGACCATGTTTGTAATGCTTCTGTTTTAGGTGCCTCAACACCTAACCAGCGGTCGGATAAAAACCCTCCCAATAGTGTTCCATAAGCCATTAAATGCACGCCGTATTGGTCGCACACTGCTTGCATGGAGCCTAAAGCACGACGGTCAATCAGGGAATGAGAGATTTGGTTACAGACAATAGGAATTTCACTGGCACAAGCAATGCGTAAATGATGGGCGTCAAAATTTGTCACACCAATATTTTTTACCAGCCCTTCTGCCTTGAGCTCTTTTAGATAAAATAGGGCATCGAGCCAACTTGGATCTGCGTAAAGCCATGCGTGAAATTGAATCATATCCAAACATTCTTGATCCATCCGTTTCAGGGCTGTTTCAACCGCCTTTCGAACCATAGCCCTATCAATAGGCCCTGGTTTTGGAACCCATTTGGTGAACAATTGAATCGATTTTTTTTTAGCATGATTGTTTTTACAAATCCCTGCAATGATTTCACTAGAACCATAATGATCTGCCATGTCGAATGTGGTAAATCCCGCATCGACATAAGAATCCATAAAACTTGCTGTTTGGTCAAAGTTCAATTGTTGATTATTTCGCTCCATATCGGCAATTTGCCACAATCCAACAACAAGTCTTGGCACGGTGAGCGTCTCGGATATATCGATGCTTTTCTTCATAATTATTCGATCGGTAATTTTTTAAATTTATTTCTGTAACCTACTTCCTTTTTTTTCATTTGATTCCATTGATAAACAAAAACAAGACTTGCCATTCCCATTACGATAAGCCAAACATAAGTAGAATGAAAATACCAAGCGGTTACTTGATTCGTAAAATCTTTATACAGATGAATCCCCAAAAAACCACTGAGAAACAATACTCCTCCCCAACCTATGAAAAGTTGTATAGATCTGTTTTTCAAAACTTCGATATTATTATACAATTCCGAATTGTAATTTTTGATTGTAAGCAATGTAATACACATCAGCAAAAAGTTCACCAACATAGAGGTTACCATAATATCAATACCCAAGAAAAAGTCACCCGCAAAATTAGATCCCAATACCCCAATACTGGAGATGATTCCCGCAGCTATTAAGGCTACGATAGGGGTGTGTTTTTTAGGGTCTATGATGGTGAGTTTCTTAGGCATAATCCCATCTTTTGCCCAAGCAAACATCAATCTTGAAACCGAAAGGAGCATGGCAGGAAGATCGTTGATCAATGCAATCGTGGCTCCTAAAATAATGAGGGTGTCAATTCCTTTAGGTAAAACATAACTCAATAAACCTGGAGCTGTTATGTCTTTTATTTGAGCTTGTTCTGCTACAAAACTCCAAGGAATGATACTGTACACAGAGGCTGTAAATAAAAAATAAAACAAACCCACCCCTAAAATCGAAATTAAAATTGCCAAAGGTAAATTCCTTCTCGGATTTAGTGCTTCACTACCCGTCTGAGCTATGGCATCAAATCCTATAAAACTCGAAAATAAGACTGCTGCTGCAGACAAAAAAGCAGGCCATTCGAAATCTGGTGGGGATGAAATTTGAAAGATCTTTCCTTCCTGCTGTTCTAATGCCATTAGAAAATCTGAGAAGTCATAAAAAAAACGTGAAAAAATGACTATGCTCCCCAAACAAAAGATGAGAACCACCATGGGAAGAAGTAAATTTGCATAGGACCTGATTCCCCTAATGTTGAGGTATACAAAACTCCAAATAAAACTCAAAGCCAAACCGACTCGAATCCAAGACACATCCAACAAGTAGGAAAGTTCATAAAGTTGGTAACTGTACGCAATATCTCTTAAAAAAGGAATTGAAATATAAGCAATCACTCCAATCACAATAGACAGGCCAAACCACTGAGAAAAACTTGCCACAAAGCCCAAATAGGGATTCAATCCCCTACTTGCGTAAAGGTAACTTCCCCCTGCTCTCGGCATTGCTGAAGAAAGAATGGCATAAGCAAGCCCTGCAAACAAGGCAGGGATGGCTGCAAAAGCAAAAGCCCAAAGTACATTGGGTCCAATGTTGGGAACACTACGATGGATCATAAAGGGAACAACATTGATGGATGCCCCTACCATGGAAGACACGCCTGTGGCAATGACTGTAAATAAACCCATCTGCCGAATAAGTTTCGGTTTTAACCCCATTTGAAATACATTCTAGTATGCCCGTGATTGATTTATCAATTTCAT
>JAFMLQ010000046.1 GCA_017852075.1 Flavobacteriaceae bacterium
TGTATATCAGTAAGTTATAAATAGTTATGAGTACAGGTGGGACCACCAACAGAAACCGTAATAATCTATATAACAGGTTGTTGCGGTTTTTTGTTTGCTCCTTTGGCAACAAATCATGTGTTTTTACCAAAAAAAAGCTAAAAGTTTTAATCCCTTCCTAATTTTCTCAAAAGAGGGGTGGTTTTCCTAAATAGAGCTAGTTGTGTGACATAGATATAGCCCAGTACCTCTGCATTTCTTATATAAATACATTAGACTCTAAGTAATTCCCATATTGAAATATTATTCAGATAGTTAGAGATTCGCTTTGTTGAGGTTTTTCCTTTTGTTTTATAGGGGAAGTTTAGGATGATTATAATCCAGAACTCTAAGCTGCCTCTAACGTATATACAGGGTATTGGATTTGATAAATCACCTGTTTTATAACTAGACTATTCTACAGTAAATTGTCCCATCATACCCATATCTTCATGTTCTAAAATATGGCAATGATACATGTAGGGGTTTTCGTCATCTGCCTCTAATTCAAATTGGACTAATATTTCTGCCTCATCGTCTACTTTGACAGTGTCTTTCCATCCTTGTTCATGAGGAGGAGTATCATTACCATTCATAGACAAAACTAAAAAAGAAGCACCATGAAGATGAAAAGGGTGCTTTCCATCAAATGAGCTAATGACCCAACGTTCTAAAATATTCTTTTGAACTCTTTCATTGATGACATTCATATTCATTGCAACGCCATTAATCCCCATCATTCCCCCTTCAACACCATCCATATTAAATCTAAATTCTCGTGTATTTACAACCTCAGAGGGGTCATACGAATCGATTCTATTAAGACGAGGGGGTAACTCTCCTTCTGAAAACTGGTTCTCATCAGGTCTGAACTCAATAATTTCGAAAGATTCAGTTTGCCCCCTATTGGTAGAGTTGGCCATTAGGCTTACAACGGTAGAATCAGTAAAGTTTACCATCACCTCAAACCGCTCTCCAGGCCATACTTCAAGATTCTTCATAGATACAGAACTTTCTAAAAATCCGCCTTCTGTGGCAATAACTTCAAATGATCTCTTGTCTTCAAATTCAAAATTATAAAACCTTGCATTACTACCGTTTAAAATTCGGAAACGCACCCAACCCATAGGCACAGTTTTATAAGCTCCTATAGTACCGTTAACGAGAATTGTATTTCCAAGATATCCTCTCCTATGATCCATTGAATAAGTCATTACACCTTCAACAAATAATCTGTCTTGTACAATAAGCGGTATGTCATTGATGCCATATTCATTGGGGAGTCCAAGAGAAAGTGAATTTTCGTCTTCTACAATTAACATACCTGCCAAACCTTTATAAACATGTTCTGCATTTAAACCCATTAAATGTGGGTGATACCAATTTGTACTTGCTTCTTGATCAATATTTAAAACTTCAGTTCTTGAACTTCCTGAGGCTATTTTTTGGTGAGGACCACCGTCAACAATTCCTGGCACATGTAATCCATGCTTGTGTATCGTTGAGGGTTCACCTATCGTATTGTTTGTAGTTAATGTAATACTCTGGTTATTATGAACCCTTAATGTGGGACCCAAAAAATTTCCATTGTATCCAAAAGTGTTACTAAAAGCACCTCTAAAAAACTCTGTTTCTGCTTTTTGCATAGTGAGTTCAAAAGAAGCTTGCTCTCCTAGGGCTTCAATTATTTCTGGAATGATCAGTTCTGATTTATTTCCCTCAATATTTATAATATTAATTGGGTCATTATTCGCTTCACAAGCAATAAGTATTAAATTTAGAGCTAATAAAAAAGGGAGTGATTTTGACATGCATGCAAAAATATAAATTCTTCTAAATAAACTCCTTATAAGCATGATTTTTCTTTTACACCAATGGATACGACCCAAATCCTCTCTAATCCATTCTCTATGGCTCATAGGTATTTTTACCATAAATCTATTTTTTAAAAATCAATGATGAAATTTCCCCTTTTGTTTTCCTGATAGTAAAAAACGCACATTAAAAAAATTAGAGCAATATTTCAAGACAAGGACAATTTAGGATATACGCTTGTTTAAATTTTAGTCAGTTGCATATCCTCTTCACTAAGTTAAGAGATTCACCTCATAATATCTTTAAACT
This sequence comes from Flavobacteriaceae bacterium, assembly GCA_017852075.1. Classification (GTDB taxonomy): domain Bacteria; phylum Bacteroidota; class Bacteroidia; order Flavobacteriales; family Flavobacteriaceae; genus MS024-2A. The sequence goes on from JAFMLQ010000046.1 coordinate 2,143, forward strand.
AAGGTTTACTCGTAGCGTAAAGACTCTTCAAAAGAAAAATTTTTATAGTTCTTCATTGTTAGTTCTTTATCCATTTAATAAGCGTACCATTGCGTATGAGTATATCTACTAAAATATCCCTGTTTTTAATCGTTTTTATTTCCCTCATTCTCTTAGCGGATTATTTAGTATTGTGATTGTTTTTTTATTTGAAAGAGGACCCTTTTTTTATTTCAAATGATGCTTTACACCTTCCCTAATTTTCAAAAGATAATTGATTCAATTCAAAAACATTGGCAAATTCAATTTACTAGGTTTATGAATATAGTTGTATATTTAAGAATTATAACTATTTAAAAGTATTTAATGAAAAATATATTTTTTATTTCCTTAGGGATTTTATTCCTAGGATGTAGTCAAGCACCACGAGAAAACCAAAACCAGCTATCGGAACAAATTCAGATAGATGTAAAAATGTATTCAGAGCTGTGGGATAAATTCTTATCAGGAGATACAAATGCAATTAATAATTCAACTTTTACTGAAGATGTAGTAGTTGTAACTGAGCAAGGAAATATTGTAGGAATAGATGCTGTTAAAGAATTTTATCTTAACTATCTAGAGGGGTTTTCAGAAATTGAATTTCAAATAATCGATGCTTTTGGAAGAGGAGATAAATTAATAAAACATTATAATTTTAAAGGGAAGCATACTGGAACATTTATGGGGATACCTGCGACAGGGAATTATCTTAATCTTTCAGGGACAACTATAGTTACAATGAGAGAAGGAAGAATTGCAAAAGAGCAGGATTTTTTCAACATGAAATCGTTATTAGACCAACTACAAAATAGTAAAGGCGAAGTAACTGTGGACGAATATCAACCCATTAATTAATTTTCATATCAATTTTAAGGGCATCTTTTAATTCATCTAATGTGATCAAATAATATTTCAGTGAAGAAATACGAGTTTTGAAATATCTCATTTGAATCAAAAGTTCTGTCCTCACTTCTTGATCTCTTTGAAATAACCCATTGAGGGAATTGAGGTAGTTGCTTAATGATACTTCATTGTTTTCTGCTGCCAAAATAATTTTGGGATGCTTTGAGGTTAGTATATTTATCAACTTCGTTTTTAAAGACTTTTCATATTCAACAGTTGATTTTACCATATTAAGATCTTGATTATGTAGCCTTGTTAGTGCATCAGTTATTTTCTCTGAATTAATAAATTTTATAGCACCTGTATTTACCATAGATTCATATCTGTTATTGGGAGGAGAAAAATCACGATAGTAAATCAAGTTATATTCTACTCTACTTTTGCTAATGGCAATATTTTGAATTAATTCTATATCAATATCTTTTTTGAGAAGCTGGGAATAAATCTCAACGTCTTGATTCCAAATTTTCAACTTTTCTAAAGAGTATTTTTCTATTTCTTCAACTTCAGAAAGTAGGCTATTAATTACTCGAGACCTTTCACCTTTTGTTTCTTTATCAATTGAAATTTGATTTATCCAAAATGATATGGTAATACCTGTAACAAGAACTATCGACTCTAGTAAATATTTAATTATATATTTTTTCATATTTAAATATAGTGGATATTTAGTTATGCTTTAATAAACCTGATAAATCTCTCTAATAGGATGTAAATATTTGCTCAAATATTTAATTTAAATCATTTTCATGCCCCGTTCATTTATTTTAATTAATTGACATATTTGTATCTTGTACTTATTAATCATAAATCAATTAAAATGAAAATCAAAACTATTTTTAAAATAAACATTGCCTTAATTTTTCTTCAAGCCTTGCCATTATTTATTTCTTGGTTTTCCCCAGAATTTAAGATGATGTTGTTAGGGGACTTTTTTGGGGATAATCCATCAGCAGATGCAATAACTATGTTTGATCAGTTCTCACTTGTATTAGGTCTAGTGGTCATTGGGATCATATCCTTAATTTATGGGTCATTGTCTTTTAATGATTTAGCTATTTTAAAGAGACTCTCATTACTATATTTTGCCCTTGCAGGATTTTTTGCCCTTCCAGATTTAATTAGCGCAATCAATGGAGATCCAACAGCACCTCTACCAGTGATTATCTTTGGATTAATAGGGGTAGGATTGTTTTATTACGGGTCAAAAAAAGGAACTCTTTAGGCAGGGTTTTTAGACTTAATTTTTTAAAGAAAGCCCTCTCAGTAGAGGGTTTTTCTTTTACCCCAATGGACACAATCTAAATCCCTTCCAAACCATTGTTTTGCTGGGCGAAACCTGTCCTCCTGTGTAGTGGTTTTTTAAGGCGGAGTTGTTTGGGGGAAGTTTGTATTGTGGTGGGGAAGCCCCTGTTTAATTTATTTGAGCATTATTTTTACGTTTTTTTGACAACCCCCGATTTAAAGACTTCATTAGTCCAAAACACATAAAACGAATAAGTTATAGTACAGCTGGAACCATCATAGAAAACGTCGATCTATTACTATTCTATGTTGTAATTTATTTACTCTTCAAATTATATCATAGGCCACTAAATGGGCATTAAAAATTAAGATTTCTTCGTATATTAGAGAGTTATTAGACTGATTAATGAGACTTTCGTACAGCTTAATTTTCACCTTATTGTTATGGAGTTGTCAGTCCGAAACGAAAAGAACACCCTCTTCTTTCCCTAATATTTTGTTTATTGCAGTTGATGATTTAAGACCTGAACTGGGCATTTATGGAAACCCCATTGTAAAAACCCCAAACATAGATCGTTTAGCAAAAGAAGGGAGTTTTTTCAAACGACACTATGTGCAAGTTCCCACTTGTGGTGCTTCACGATATAGTCTTATGACGGGACTTCGCCCTCAAAAAAAGAGTCATCTTCGCAATGATGTATTTTATAAAGAAACTGCCAATAAACCAGAAAAAATTAGACCTGAGTCTTTTGTACATCACCTTAAAAGAAACGGATACACTACAGTAGGTATTGGAAAATTAAGTCATTCAGTAGACGGTAAGGTTTACGGATACCGAGAAGAACCTTCAGAGACAAAAGAAATGCCTTACAGTTGGGATCGTTTTATCTTCAACCCTGGCAAATGGAAAACGGGATGGAATGCTTTTTTTGCATATGCGAATGGAGAAAATAGACAAAGTTTGGACAACCAAGTAAAGCCTTACGAAAGTGCAGATGTATCAGATGAAGGGTATCCCGACGGTTTGATTTTAAAGAGTGCCTTGCAAGAATTAAAAAAACTTGGAAAACAAAAGAAACCGTTCTTTATGGGGGTCGGCTTTTTTAAACCCCACCTTCCTTTCAATGCGCCCAAAAAATATTGGGACTTATATGATAGAACAAAAATCCCCATTGCTACAGACTCCTTTATACCAGTTGGCGTAAATCCTGTAAGTGTGGGCAGTATGGGAGAGTTTAATAGCTATAAATTAACTGATGAAAAACCCAACCTTAATAAGGCAATTTCTGATGATTATGCCAGAAAACTCATACATGGATATTATGCGTCAATAAGCTACATAGACACACTAGTTGGGAAGCTTATCCAAGAACTGGAAGCTATGGATTTGGATCACAATACGATGATAATACTTTGGGGAGATCATGGCTGGCATTTGGGGAATGATCTTAAATGGGGGAAGCATTCTCTATTTGAAAGAGCACTCAAAAGCGCTTTGATCGTCAAGTTACCCGGTAATGCCAATATTCAAAATGAAGTTCGCGCGATAGTTGAAACGGTTGACCTATATCCCACCATTTTGGAGTTTTGCGGTATTGCTCCTCCCTATAAGCTGGACGGAGAAAGCCTGATGAATCTTATGAAATCAAATAGCTCAGTCTCAAAAAGCAACGCTTTCGGGTATTTTAATAATGGAATAAGCCTGAGAACTGACCGTTACCGTTTGACAAAGTTCTATCGGAATGAAAAACCAAATCTTGAACTTTACGACCATTCTACTGATCAAGAAGAAAATCAAAATATAGCCGAGCAGAATGAAGAAATTGTAAAATCATTATTACCCCTATTGGATGAAGTTACTCCAAATTTTTATAGAGAATTTTTAAAAAATTAAGATTTAAATACAACAACAATTATAAAATGAGAATAAATTTTAATCCCCTTTTGAAATCAAAATTTTGGCGCGGAATATTCTGTACTATCATTGTTTTAGGCTGTTCTTCTAGAGAAGTCACTCATGAAAAGAGCCCGAATGTAATTTATATTTTAGCAGATGATTTGGGATATGGAGATTTATCAATTTACAATCCCCAATCCAGAATAAAGACTCCCTATTTGGATCAAATGGCTCGTGATGGAATGCGCTTCACAGACATGCATTCAACTTCAGCAGTTTGTACTCCAACACGCTACAGCATCCTTACTGGAGAATACGCCTGGCGTACGCCCTTAAAAAGAGGTGTATTGTGGAGCTATGGCCCCTTGATGATTTCAGAAACTAAAGAAACCGTTCCCAAGCTATTTAAAAACAACAACTATCAAACGGCTGTAATAGGGAAATGGCATTTGGGGTTAGATTGGGTACTAAAAAATCCGTTTGACAGCACTCAAGTGAATCGAAACAAACAGGGACTCATTATAGATTATAATCAAAATCAAATTGATTTTTCTAAACCCCCAAAACGAGGCCCTTTTGATGTGGGTTTTGATTACAGTTATATCATCCCAGCTTCACTGGACATCCCTCCCTATGTGTATATCGAAAATGGGCAGTTTACTCAGGCGGTAAATGACTATACTCAGGGCAGTAATTTAAATGCGGATTATGATGGACCCTTTTGGCGCCCTGGACCAATGGCAGAAGACTTTGATTTTTATGAAGTTTTGCCCACGTTTATTTCAAAAGCAAAAGCTTTTATTACAAATGCAAATGAACAAACATCCCCATTTTTTCTGTATTTACCATTAGCAGCACCCCACACACCTTGGGTGCCTAAAGACGAAGAAAAAGGACTTTCGGAAGCAGGTATGTATGGAGACTTTGTAAGTATGGTAGACCGTTATGTGGGAGAATTGATATCTCATGTTGATGAACTCGGCTTAAAAGAAGAAACCTTAATTGTATTTACCAGTGACAACGGGCCCTACTGGAAAGAAAAATACATCCAATCCTTCCAACATAGAGCAGCGGGAAATTTGAAAGGTATGAAAGGGGACATCTATGAAGGTGGACACCGAATTCCTTTTATCGTCCAGTGGCCGGGAAAAGTGAAGGCAGGCAGTGAAAGTAACAACCCAAACACCTTGGCAAACTTTTATGCAACAATGGCTGAGTTTTTTGGAGCCCCCTCTCCTCCTCCTGATAGTTATAGTGTTTTTAAAGAACTCACAGACGAATCCCATATTCCTGAAATAAAACCAATCATTCACCATTCTTCAAACGGGCATTTTGCACTTAGAAAAGGAAAGTGGAAGTTTGTGGAAAAATTAGGCTCTGGAGGTTTTTCCAAGCCCTCTTCAATTCAAACTCCCAAAGGAGCGTCTCAAGAACAGCTGTACAACCTTGAAGGGGACCTTGCTGAACAATTCGATCTTTCCAAAAAACACCCAGAAGAATTGAACCAATTTAAAAGTATGTTAGATTCTATTCGCAGCCTGAGATAGGATAAGGGACAAAAGACACTTAGACGCACTTTAATTAATGGCTTAATCAACAAAATCTCAAAAGTTTATTTTGTAATTTTGACCGAATTAAATTATTAGGATTATGGCATTTGACATTGAAATGATCAAGGCAGTCTATGCACGATTAGAAAATCGTGTTGCTGAAGCAAGAAAATTAACAGGAAAACCCTTAACCGCTTCTGAAAAGATTTTGTACTCTCACTTGTGGGATGGAAAATCAGAACGCCCTTTCACACGAGGAGAAGATTATGTTGATTTTGCACCAGACCGCATTGCTTGCCAAGATGCCACAGCACAAATGGCTTTATTGCAGTTTATGCAAGCGGGCAAACCTAAAGTGGCCGTCCCTACAACGGTACATTGTGATCACTTAATTCAAGCTAAATCGGGTGCGGAAATTGATTTGAAATCCGCGAATTCTACCTCTGCAGAGGTATTTAACTTTTTAGAATCAGTTTCCAACAAATACGGTATTGGATTTTGGAAGCCAGGAGCGGGGATTATCCATCAAGTAGTTTTAGAAAATTATGCATTCCCGGGCGGAATGATGATCGGTACAGATTCGCATACAGTTAATGCCGGTGGATTAGGAATGTTGGCCATTGGTGTAGGTGGTGCAGATGCTGTTGATGTTATGGCTGATATGCCTTGGGAACTAAAATTCCCAAAACTAATCGGTGTAAAACTTACCGGAAAATTAAACGGTTGGACAGCACCTAAAGATGTGATTTTAAAAGTTGCGGGTATCCTTACTGTTAAAGGAGGTACTGGAGCAATTATTGAATATTTTGGAGATGGTGCAGAATCCATGTCTTGTACTGGAAAAGGAACCATTTGTAATATGGGAGCTGAGGTTGGTGCGACAACCTCCACCTTTGGCTATGACACTTCTATGGAAAGGTACCTGAGAGCAACCGATCGAGACGATGTAGCCGATGCTGCCAATGCAGTAAAACAACACCTTACTGCCGACCCCGAAGTGTATCAAAATCCAGAACAGTATTTTGACCAAGTGATTGAAATTGATCTGGATACCTTAAGCCCCCACATTAACGGACCCTTTACTCCTGACTTAGCAACCCCAGTTGCAGAAATGTCCAAAGTAGCGAAACAAAACGACTGGCCGTTACAAGTAGAATGGGGCTTGATTGGATCATGTACGAACTCCTCCTACGAAGACCTTTCTCGAGCGGCCTCTATTGCTAAACAAGCGGTAGAAAAAAACTTAGTAACCAAAGCCGAATTTGGAATCAATCCGGGATCGGAACAAGTGCGTTATACAGCAGAAAGAGATGGATTACTTGAAATTTTCGAAGATTTAGAGGCTAAAATATTTACCAATGCCTGTGGTCCTTGTATTGGACAATGGGCTCGAGAAGGAGCAGACAAACAAGAAAAAAATTCCATCATTCACTCCTTTAACCGAAACTTTTCTAAACGTGCAGATGGCAATCCAAACACCCATGCCTTTGTAGCTTCACCCGAAATGGTGGCTGCAGTTGCAATTTCTGGAAGATTGGATTTTAACCCACTCACAGATAGCTTGATTAACCAAAAGGGAGAAGAAGTAAAATTAGATCCTCCCACTGGGCTGGAATTACCTCCTTTAGGATTTGATGTTAAAGACAATGGATACTTGGCTCCAGTTAAAGATGGTTCTCAAGTACAGGTAGAAGTCAAAGAAGATTCAGAAAGATTACAGCTTTTAACACCCTTTAAAGCTTGGGATGGGGACAACCTCACTGGAGCAAAATTGTTAATCAAAGCACATGGCAAATGTACCACCGACCACATCTCTATGGCGGGACCTTGGTTGCGTTTTAGAGGCCATTTAGATAATATTTCTAACAACTGTTTAATTGGTGCGGTCAACGCCTTTAATCAAAAAACAAACTTTGTTAAAAACCAGATGACAGGGGAGTATGGTGGTGTGCCAGATGTACAACGCAAATACAAAGCTGCTGGAATTGAAACCGTGGTTGTAGGAGATCATAACTATGGTGAAGGTTCTTCTCGAGAGCATGCAGCTATGGAGCCGCGTTTCTTGGGCGTAAAAGTAGTTTTAGTAAAATCTTTTGCTCGCATTCACGAAACGAATCTAAAGAAACAGGGAATGTTAGGAATAACATTTGCAAATGAAGCAGACTATGATCTTATTCAGGAGGACGATACGTTCAACTTTGTGGATTTAAAAGATTTTGCCCCTGGCAAACAAATTACTGTTGAGGTTGTTCACCCAGATGGATCGAAAGATACCATTATGGCAAACCACACCTACAACGCACAACAGATAGAATGGTTTAAAGAAGGGTCGGCATTAAACTTGATCAAAAAACAAAATGAAGCTTAATTCAGGAAATAAGGTGCAATAAACCTCCATTTCCTAAAGAATTAGTTTACTTTTACAAAACGTTGTTCACGCAACGTAAATAACTTAAAGAGTTTGTTTAGTATGGTTGCTACTCAAGCTCTTTTTGCTTT
>JAFMLQ010000021.1 GCA_017852075.1 Flavobacteriaceae bacterium
ATTGCGGTAACTAATGACATGTTAAAATTCGGTAATTTCAAATTTGAGATGACCGAATTGGCTTTTGCACTAGAGGAGATTGAAGTGCGACCTTACCTACTGACGGGTTATTTGGACATTGATGTCAAAAATGCTCCTATTAATACCGCCAGAAGATACAGCATTTCAGGACTTCCCAACCTTGGCTACGAATCAGGAGGAAACAGAACCTCTAGCGGTTTTTCTAAAGCCATTAATAATCTCTTTAATCCCGTAGATTTTCTGAATAATATGTTTGGGAAAAATGCAAAACAAATGAGGAAGCTAAAGCTTATGCGCGAGGATGATGAAATCAAAAACTTGCTGGTGTCCAAATTTGACCGTCAGGTGCTTATCCAACTTTTGGGAATCAAGCGGATTGATATTGATGATATCTTAAGAAATTGCAATTATTCAGACACCTTTATGAATGAAGCAAATGATTTGCAAATACTGGAGGCTATCTCCAAATGCTATGAAGAATACCGCGTATTACAATTGTAAATGGATGCGCTCCAACACTATTTTAAAAACCTAAAAGCTTCTAGAACAGACCGTGAAAAAGCTTTAAATTACGTAAATGAGCACCCTGAAAATCAAGTGATATTAGCTGAACTGGCTTTTCACTCCAAAGCCCAAAGGGTACATATTTATGCTGCCTGGGTTTGGGAATTGTTTATTCTTGAAGACATAGATCGTTTGCATTCTTATTTGCATCAGTGTATTTCAAAACTTCCCTCGATCACCAACTCAAGTAAACGCCGATCCATAAGTAAAATTTTTTGGTATTACTTCAGAGTTAAATCAAATCGAGAGGCACTAAATGAGAATGAAAAACAAAAGCTTATAGAAGCGTTTTTAGATTGGGTCATAACCGAAGATAAAACAGCTCCTTTGAGTTTTAGCATCAAAGTACTCGCGCTATTTCAAGATGAGGCTCCAGAACTATCTGTTCAACTGAAGGAACTGCTTATTCACTCTAACCGAACCTATCCAAAAGGACTCAATCCCGTACTAAGGGATGTTTTTAAGAATTGATTTCTTAATAAAGCTGATTTTACTCGTATCTTTGACACAAATACACAAAACATGCTGCTTACCGCATTAAATGCCATCTCACCAATTGATGGCCGTTACCGGTCTAAAACAAAACCGTTATCTGCCTATTTCTCAGAAGAAGCTTTGATCAAATATCGTGTTCAGGTAGAAATAGAGTATTTCATTGCCCTCTGTGAACTCCCACTCCCTCAACTTACAGATTTCAACCCTTCTCTTTTTGAGGAGCTGCGAAGCATATATAAACATTTTTCTAATGAGGACGCACTAGAAATCAAAGAAATTGAGAGTACCACAAATCACGATGTAAAAGCCGTTGAATATTTTATCAAAAAAGAATTTGACAAACTTGAATTGCAATCTTTTAAGGAGTTTATCCATTTTGGATTGACCTCTCAAGACATTAATAACACAGCCATTCCGCTTTCTGTTAAACACGCAATGCACAAAGTATATTTCCCTGCACTTGATGACGTTTTGGAACAATTGAATACTCTTGTTGAAGAATATAAAGAAATTCCTCTTTTGGCTAGAACACACGGACAGCCAGCTACCCCTACACGTTTAGGAAAAGAAATTGAGGTCTTTGTAAAACGCATTCAGAATCAAAAAGAGCTCTTAGATCAAGCTACTTATGGGGCAAAATTCTCTGGAGCTACTGGAAACTTTAATGCCCATCATATTGCATATCCTACCATTGATTGGAAAGAATTTGGTCGACAATTCGTAGAAGAGCGTTTGGCATTAAACTATTCCTTCCCTACCACCCAAATTGAACATTATGACTCTTTCGCTGGAGTATGTGATACTCTTAAAAGAATCAATACAATTCTGATTGATTTAAATCGTGATTTGTGGCAATACATCTCTTTAGATTACTTCAAACAAAAGATTAATGAAAAAGAGGTGGGATCGTCTGCTATGCCGCACAAAGTAAATCCTATTGATTTTGAAAATTCAGAAGGAAATTTAGGCATTGCGAATGCTATATTTGAATTTTTATCTGCCAAGCTTCCCATCTCACGACTTCAACGTGATCTTACGGACAGTACAGTCTTAAGGAATATTGGGGTTCCTTTTGGTCATACATTAATTGGTCTCCAATCGACACTCAAGGGACTAGAGAAATTGGTTGTGAATACTACAAAAATTGAGGACGATCTGAACTCCAATTGGGCGGTAATTGCGGAGGCTATTCAAACTATTTTGAGAAAAGAAGGCTATCCCAACCCCTATGAAGCGTTAAAAGAACTTACTCGAACAAACGCAACGATTAACAGGGAGGTAATTCAACATTTCATTGAACAATTGGATGTAGAGGATCACATAAAGTCTCAACTAAAAACCATCACCCCATTTAATTATACGGGAATTTAAATTTCGTTTTTTAAAACATCTCCTAAAGGAGAAACAGAGGATTTTAATTGTTTTTCAAGTTGATCTGGGTCTACCTTTTTGACAAGACCCATCAGGACCGCTGGATTGATCTCGGATCCTAATATCCGTATGACTCCAAATCCCTTAGAATGGGCACTTAAAAAAACAATACCTTCTTCAACTTTATTGGTCTCCCCCTCAAACAAAACTTTACCCTGTCCTTTATCAAAAGCCTTAAAGTCCAACAAGTGTTGATATTTTTTTTGTCCAAGTATTTGGTTTAACGCATTCATTTCACTCTCGAATTTTGACTCTTCTTCGGGTCTAAATCGATAAAACAATAAATTGATCTTTCCAACAGAGGCAAGGGCTTCTTGCTCCTTTACCGTTAAATCTTTTGTAAATAAGCGCTCCAACTTGAATGGTAAATTCACGATCAAGAAGGAAGGATCGTCCATTTTTTTAACAAAGTACGATTGAAGTGTAGGCCCCTGTTCGCAGCTTACAAAAAGTAATGCTGCGAATAGGGCTAAACCTAGTCTTGTTTTCTTTTTCATATTAGAGCTGCTTATTCTTTTGGGCTTTTTTCAACTGTTTTCCTCCTGGAAGATCCATTTGATCTGTGAGTTTTGAAATTTTATTGAGATCGATATTACCCTCCATAAGAACCAAAATAGCTTCTAATGATCGTCCATTAAATTCCATTTTACTTGATGTGTTTTTATTGTTTTCGGTAACATACATCAACAACTGCTCGACGTGATCATCCCTTTTACCCTCTTTTACATAAAAGGTTACATTCGCCTCTGGATCTTTTACGCTCATCAATTGTTCCATATTATTCTTAGAAACTTGTAGGTTGACCCATTTCAACATTTCACCGCTTATTTCTTGGTTGGAAGAAACAAGCACCTTAAAATTATTAATACTAGTGACCATGTCGAGGTACTCTTGGGCTTCTGGATCGTCGAAATTGATACTCATTTGTCCCAGCATTTTAAACATTTTGGGACTAATAGATACGAGAGTAACCTCGTCACTTTCGGAGTAACGTTCAAAAATGGATTGTCCATAAACTCCAAAAGTGAGTAATAATGCGGATACTAATAAACTGTACTGTTTCATAATTTTTATTTAATTAATTTTTGTGTTGTGGTGTTCCAATAATTTAGATAGGCTACCTGTTCTACGCCTTTATTGAGGTGGTTTGAAACCTGTTGAATATTGGTTTGAAATTGTTCAAATGCAAGATTTAACTCTTCTGAATTGGGAGGGAGACTATTTTTACTTTCTGAAGTAGTCAAAAATACGGTTAATATGACTGCAATCATCGCTGCAATTGCCATCCAGGGATATAAAGAAGGAGTTTTGCTAGACTCTTGTTCGGGAAAAGTTTCTTTGTATGCCTCTGTGAAATATCCAAAAAATGCTCGGTAAGGGAGCCATTCTTTGGGTATATCTTCAGTAGTGGAAAAATAATCTTTCAATTGACTTTCTTCCACAAGGCTGGTTTCTCCGGCTTCGTATTTTCGGATTAATGTAGCGATTGCTTTAGATTCCATGTTCTTGTATTTCTAAAAACTGTTTTTTAATTTTTTTTCGTGTACGAGATAAATATACCCGCACGGTACCTTCCGGAATTTCCAAAAGGGAAGCAATTTGATCGAAATCATACTGTTCTATTTCTCTAAGCTGAATAATCAAACGTTCTTTTTCTGGAAGTGCGTCAATGATTTTTGCCACCCAACTCATTTCGTCACTTGCTTGAATTTGTTTAATAAGCGAGTTAGATTGCCTTGTAGACAACTGTTCATTTAGGGTTAGCACCTGGGCTTGTTTGGATTTCAGCCGATCCAAACAATAGTTTTTTGCCATGGTTATGGAGTAGGCTTCAATATTTTTAAAAGAACTACGCTTTTCCTGATCCATATTCCACAATTTTATGATCACCTCCTGAGTAGCGTCCTCGGCTTCTTCCTTTGAGATTAAAATCCTTTTGGTTACCCGAAAAATTCTGTCGCGCATACTTTGGATTTGATCTATAAATTGCTTTTCGGCAGTCAACTGCATCTATTGTTTGTTATTTCATAAAGACGAATCTACTATCTTATTTGTTACATATAACATAAAAATATATTTTATTACTTGTAATTATTTAACTTTGAGGGCTTAACCATTCAAACAAATTACTATGAAACCGTACTTTATATATTTTGTGTCTCTATTATTCATTCCCATGTTGGTTTCACAAACAGGTTGTTCTAAAGAAGTGGTAGAAGAGATTGAAACACCAGCTTCCAATTTAGATAGTGATGATATTACAATAAGTCTGGAAGGGGAATTACAAATTAGTGACTTTGTTTGGAAAGGGTTAAATGAAGTTTATTATTGGCAAGATTCTGTGCCTGCCCTATCAGACTCCAAAAAGAATGATTTAAAAGCGTATGCCCAATTCATTAATGAAAATCCGGAACCCAAAAGTTTTTTTGAATCGTTGAAGCATTCCAGCGATCGTTTTAGTTGGATTCAAGACGATTATAAGGAATTAGAAAATACACTTCAAGGAATTTATGCTACCAATGGTGTGGAGTTTGGTTTAATGTATGCTTGCGAAAACTGTGAGGAAATTGTAGGCTATGTGAAATATATCCTTAAAGATTCTGATGCTGACGGCAAAAATATCAACAGAGGTGATTTCTTTAATGGAGTAAATGGAACTACCTTGACAGTGGATAATTACCGATCCTTGCTTTTTGGAGATGAACTTACTTATACCCTTAATTTGGCTACAATCCAAAACAATGCAATTGTGAGTAATGGCATCGATGTTGAATTGACTAAAGTCGAAAATTTTGAAACAAACCCTATTCAAATCAGCAAAAGTTTTCCCTATGAAATAGGAGATGGTGGTTCTTATGGGATAATTGGATATTTGATGTACAATCAATTTGTTGCAGATAAAAGTGATGAATTAAATCAGGTATTTGCAAACTTTAAAACAGAAGGAATTTCAGATTTAATTCTCGATTTGAGATATAACGGAGGTGGTTCTGTAAGAAACTGTATTGAGTTAGCAAGTATGATCACAGGTCAATTCGAAGGTGAAATTTTTGCCAAAGAAAAATGGAACCGTAAAATTGAAGCCTACCTCACTGAACGAAATGGAAGTGAATCTCTAATTGATCGATTTGTGGGAGAACTTTCCAATGGCGAAGCTATAAACTCACTCAATCTAAATCGTATCTATATCATTACCACATCTGAATCAGCTTCTGCGAGTGAATTGCTAATTAATGGGTTGGATCCTTACATCAATGTCATACAAGTTGGAGAGCGTACAGTAGGGAAAAATGTAGGGTCAATAACGATATATGATTATATTGATAATGAACAGACCAAAAATCCCGATCATACGTATGCCATGCAGCCTATAGTTCTTAAAATAGCTAATAGCGAGGACTATGCGGACTATTCCACAGGCCTTATTCCAGACGCCGAAATTGATGAAAATATTCGAAATCTCGGAACACTTGGCGAAACGGACGAACCTCTCGTAGCTACAGTTTTAGGAATAATAACAGGCACTCAAAAACGAAACTTTTCCAAAACACAAATGTCCAAAAAGTTACTTCTACAAGATCCTCTAATGCTATCACGTCAGAGGATGATTGTGGAGAAGGAGGAACTCTTTTCTAAGGATTAACGAAATAGGTACCGAAATCCTGCAACTAGGTTTCTACCTCGTGTGGCATATCCTTCAATTTCAATATAATCTTCATTAAAAAGATTAGTACCATGAACAAACAGCTGTAATGGAATGGTGTCAAATTGATGAACAACACTAAAATTAATCAATTGATACGCATCGAGAACTGTTGTATTATCCAATCCAAATCGAGAACCTATTATTTGGGTACTTAGGCTCACATTCCAAGTTTTAGAAAACAAATAGGACAAACGGGTCTGGGAAGAAAAATTTGGGAGGTAACGCAGATCTCCATCCCGAGTCTCTGTAAAGGTCATTTGGTGGTCTAAACTAAAATTCGCCCCTACAGAACCCGAAAGGGTCACTTCAGCTCCAAAATAGCGGGCTTTGTCATTTGCATTTTCATAACGGTAAGTTGCAAGGTCATAAATAAGCGTAGGTGATTCGATTCTGTTGAAATACGTACTGGACAAATTCCACTCATTTAATTTATAAACCAAACCTATTTCAAAAGAACTGTTTTCTTCAGGTTTTAAATCGATATTCCCTGAATAAGGATCAAATAGCTGATATAAACTAGGAGCAATAAAGGCAGTGCTGTATGCAGCTTGAAATTTCAAACTACTATTGTCAGTTTCAAAAGTCTGCATGGAGGGGTTTATACTGTAAGTAAAATGACTGCCATAATTGCTATGGATATTCCATCTTGTACCAAAATTTACTCTAACCTGATCTGTAAATTTCATCACCACATTCCCGAAAAAATCATTTTGATTGGTTTGCTTCCCCCCTTGGTAGTCTGCTGAATTCTTTTGAATCAGTGTTCCTATAACAGTATACATTCGATCGTTAAAAACGTATTTATTAAATAGCTCGGCTTGGATATTTTCTGAAACCGTTTGAAAAGGAAAATCACTCTGAAACTCACGGTTTATTTTTTGAAAACCGAGTCTGAGAGATAAGCCTCCATCTTTGTAGTTGTAATTTGGATTCAAATAAAGACGATCCATTTGGGTGTACAGTTTAAAATCTGCGTCTTCTAAAGGAAAAGTATTGTCATAATCAGATTCAATATTGGAATGATCGTAGCCTGCCTTGACATCAAACTTAGTTTTTATCTTATATTCTAAAGAGGTTCCCAAATTCAAATGAGTAAAAGGATCCATTTCAGTTCCCACCACAGCACTCATACCTGAGGCATTATGTTGAGCTACATATGCTTTGGCGCGAATTTTTTCTCCGCCATGACTAAGATGTAGGCTGTTTTTAAAGAGATTTAAGTCTCTTTTGGTGTCTTGACTGTTTTGAGAACCTACACTACTTTGAAGACTTGCATGAAAACCAGAATCAATGGTTTTCGTCTTTATATTAATTACTCCGGTAGCTGCAGAATTCCCATAAAGGGTACTGGAAGCTCCCTTTAAAATTTCGATGGACTCAATTTGACTAAGGTCTAGAAAATTTATATTGAAATCATTATCGATTCTCGACGGATCAGAAACTCTTACTCCATCAATCATAATAAGTACTTGTCTGTTTCTTCCCCCACGGATAGAAACAGTTTTGTTTTGTCCAGCGTAGGTCTGACTTCCTAAAACTTCAATCCCTGCAAATTGTTTGAGGACTTCGCTAATTCCCAAACCCTGAGAATTTTGAAGCAGTTCGGGATTTATTTTAATTACGGGTTTTCCTGATTGAGAACTTTTGACGGGAAAACGCGAGTCAATGACCACAACCTCATCTAGTTGTTTTGTAATAATGGTCCCCTGAAGGCTGTCTTGTGCGCTAGAGTTTTGCTGTGCATAAAGTAGGTGGAGAGAGAACGGCAAACTCCACAAAACTTTAGTTAATAATTTCATTATCAAAAAAATGTGCTCTTAACTTTATCCCCGAAGCTAAAAAACGATTTGACTTTGAAGGCAGGTCTCCTGACTTGCATCTTTATTCTACCTTCCCATCAATTTTTGACAGTGGCGTAAGTTGTGAATAAAGTATCTTATTAAGACAAAGCTTACAGTTGCGGGTACAGCCTTGGTTTTACACCAAATTCCCTTTTCGTCTTTTATTAAAAGAACCTTCTTGTCAAAGGTAGTAGTTTAATTAAAGCTTAATGAAGATTGGTTTAATTTTTTAAATGAAAACTGCAGCACACTAGTGTAGAACAAATCTCCAGCTAAAGAGTTAATAAAGAAAGGAATGGCCAATACAAAACAACTAATCAGTCCTCCCCAATTTAAGGGATAATAGAAATACCATACTCCCAAATTACTCAGTATAAAAAAGGATGTAGAGGCTCCCAATACGGTCATAATAGATAACGATTTTGCTTTAAATCCAATACATGATATCAACGCAAAAGCAGAATAAATCACTGGGATCAAAGAGTGAATTCCCAAATATAGGTCTGACAAAAACATACATGCAAGTGGAAGAAACAGAGCCCAACGTTTATTGGCAAAATGGAACCCTGTAAACAAGGCAATACTTGTGATGGGTGCAAAGTTTGGGGGATGTGGTAATAGTCTTGTAAGCAATGCCAAAACTACCAGACCAAAAACAACCTTCATTTCATTTTCTTTCAATCCCATGGGTCATGTTTTTTGTAAAACTATATAATTTTTACTACTTGGTCAAATACATTTTACGTCTCGCATACAAATCGTAAAAAGCATCTTCTTTCAAACTATCAATGAAGAGAATACTTTCTCCTGTACTTTTCATCTCAGGGCCAAGCTGCTTATTGACATTTGGAAATTTATTGAAAGAGAAAACCGGCTGCTTTATAGCGTACCCTTCTAACTGAGGATTGTACTC
Organism: Flavobacteriaceae bacterium; assembly: GCA_017852075.1. GTDB lineage: Bacteria > Bacteroidota > Bacteroidia > Flavobacteriales > Flavobacteriaceae > MS024-2A. The sequence goes on from JAFMLQ010000021.1 coordinate 8,972, forward strand.
AAAATCAGTTACTTTATTTTCTCCCAACATAACTTTAGTTGCATAATTGACGTAAGGCTCTTTATATGCTTTCGCTATAAAAGGAACCGTTCTCGAAGCTCTAGGATTGGCTTCGATCACAAATACCTTATCTTCTTTAACTGCATATTGAATATTTATAAGTCCCACCGTATTGAGTGCCAATGCAATTTTGTGGGTGTGGTCTTTGATTTGCTGTACCACATATTCCCCTAGATTAAAGACTGGAAGAGTCGCATTGGAATCTCCAGAATGAATCCCGCAGGGCTCAATATGTTCCATAATCCCAATAATTTGGACGTTTTCTCCATCGCAAATTGCATCCGCCTCACACTCAATGGCGCCGTCTAGGTAATGGTCTAGTAATAGTTTGTTGTTCGGGATCTTCTGGAGCAAGTCCACTACATGGGCTTCTAAATCCTGCTTATTAATTACAATTTTCATTCCTTGACCTCCTAACACATAGGAAGGTCGTACCAAAATCGGGAAGTCCAAATCATCTGCCAATTCCAAGGCTTGTTCTGCAGTTTGAGCCACACCAAAATCAGGATAAGGAATGTTGTTTTCTTTTAAAAGTGTTGAAAAACTTCCTCGATCTTCAGCAAGATCCAAAGATTGGAAACTGGTGCCGATAATCTTGATACCATAACGATCGAGTTTTTCAGCCAGCTTCAATGCTGTTTGACCTCCCAACTGGACAATGACACCTTCGGGTTTCTCGTGCTGTATGATGTCGTAAATATGCTCCCAAAATACGGGTTCAAAATACAATTTATCTGCCGTATCAAAATCTGTGGATACCGTTTCCGGGTTGCAATTGATCATGATGGTCTCATAGCCACATTCACTTGCGGCCATCACTCCATGTACACAACAGTAATCAAATTCAATTCCTTGACCAATACGGTTGGGACCAGACCCTAACACTACAATTTTTTTTCGATCTGAGACTTTACTCTCATTCTCACTGAAAGGGATCCCTCCCTTTTCTTTGAGTTGGGCTTCGAAAGTGGAATAATAATAGGGGGTTATTGCATCAAATTCTGCAGCACAAGTATCCACGAGTTTATATACCCTTTGGATACCCATTTCAACTCTTTTTGCATACACTTCACTTTCCAAACACTTGAGCATATGCGCTACTTGTCGATCGGCAAACCCTTTTTGTTTGGCTTCTAAGAGCAACGCATTGTCGATTGTATTGATATCAAAATTAGAAATTTCTTGTTCTAGGTGGAAAAGTGCCTCGTATTGCTTCAAAAACCACATATCTATTTTAGTGATTTCGTGAATTCGAGTCAGAGGAATTCCAATTTGGATGGCATCATAAAGAACGAAGACACGGTCCCAGCTTGCTATTTTCAATTTACTAATGATAGTCTCATAGTCCGTATATCCTTTACCATCTGCTCCTAAACCGTTTCGTTTTACTTCCAGCGATTGAGTGGCTTTGTGCAGTGCTTCTTGAAATGATCTTCCAATTCCCATCACTTCGCCTACAGATTTCATCTGTAATCCCAAGCTTCGGTCAGAGCCTTCAAATTTATCGAAGTTCCAACGCGGAATTTTTACAATCACATAGTCCAATGTGGGCTCAAAAAGCGCTGAGGTGGATTTTGTAATCTGATTTTCTAGTTCGTCCAAAGTATATCCTATGGCCAGTTTTGCAGCAATTTTTGCAATGGGGTACCCAGTTGCTTTACTCGCTAATGCAGAAGATCTGGAGACCCTCGGATTGATTTCAATAGCGATAATGTCTTCTTTTTCGTCAGGACTTACCGCAAATTGTACATTACATCCTCCAGCAAAATCTCCAATGCTTCGCATCATATGAATTGCCATATCGCGCATGCGTTGAAACGTAGTGTCGGATAAGGTCATGGCAGGAGCTACGGTAATGGAATCCCCTGTATGAATTCCCATAGGATCCATATTTTCTATGGTACAGATAATGACTACATTGTCATTTTTATCACGGAGCAATTCCAACTCATATTCTTTCCAACCAATCAGTGCTTTATCGATCATCACTTCGTGGATGGGAGAAACTTCCAATCCACGAGTTAGCAGTTCATCAAAATCTTCTGCTTTGTGCACAAATGAAGCCCCTGCTCCTCCCAAAGTGTAAGAAGCTCGAATAACTATAGGGAAACCAAACTCTTGTGCTATTTCTTGTCCTTTTAAGTATGAATTTGCCGTAGCTTGGGGAGCCATATCTACCCCAATTTTTAACATCAATTCACGAAATTGCTCTCGATCCTCTGTAATTTGGATAGCATCAATATCTACCCCGATTATGTTTACTCCAAAGTCTTCCCATATCCCTTTTTCTGCAGCTTCAATACAAAGATTGAGTGCCGTTTGACCTCCCATGGTAGGGAGTACAGCATCAATTTTATGTTTTTTTAAAATCTCAATAATAGACTTCGTATTCAAAGGTTTAAGATATACATGGTCTGCCATTGAAGGATCGGTCATAATGGTGGCAGGATTGGAATTGATCAAAATGGTCTCGATACCATCTTCACGTAAGGAACGTAAAGCTTGGGAACCAGAATAGTCAAATTCACAAGCCTGACCGATTATAATAGGTCCTGAACCAATTACTAAAATACTTTTTATAGAGTCAACTTTTGGCATAAACTAAATATAGATTTAAATATAAAAAAAAGGTGTTACTCTAAAAAAAGCAACACCTTTATATTGGAATGAAATTATCATTACTTTTTATGGCGGGGTTCTGAGGATACGGATATCTTTTTTCTACCCTTTGCGCGTCGAGCAGCAAGTACTTTACGTCCGCTGGCTGATGCCATTCTTTCTCTGAAACCGTGTTTGTTTCTTCTCTTTCTTCTCGAAGGTTGGAATGTTCTTTTCATAATATGTGTGACTAGAGGTATGCTCCTTTTAAAGTCGGGCAAATATACAACAACTTTTTTGTCTTCCAAACTGGATTATCAACATTTCGCCTTCGTTTTTTTTTACCTTTGAAAAAAAATAACAATGTTTCCTAAAGTCATAAAACTAATTCTTGCCTTGATTGCTTTGGCGTATGGTGTTTATCAATTTGTCGATGATTATATTGGCAATGGCATCATGCTGTTACTACTATCGGGTATGTTTATCCTACTTTACTTTAAAAATGAAATCATTTTTCTTGCTTTTTTGAGGCTAAGAAAACAAGATTTTGAGGGAACACAAAGATGGTTGATGCGTATTTCCAATGTAGAGCGTAATTTGGTGCGCAAACAACAAGGGTACTACCACTACCTTTTGGGTATTATTCATTCTCAAACAAATCTCACGCAGGCGGAAAAGTATTTTAAAACGGCACTCAAACTAGGGCTGTCCATGAACCATGATTTGGCAATGGCAAAAATGAGTCTTGCAGGAATTTACCTTCAAAAAAGACGCAAACGAGAGGCGCAAAAATTATTGACAGAAGCTAAAAAATTAGACAAGCACGGAATGCTTGCAGGGCAGATGAAAATGATTCAACAACAGATGAAGCGAATCTAATAGTGCCCCTCCTCTGGAATTGCAATTTCGTAATACTTCCTAGAATTGTTGTTTAAGTGATTTTCAATCAACCAAGGATTGTGAATTTTAAGAAGTTTGTAGTTGATCCCTTTTTCTTGGGCAAATTCTGCAATATTGGCAATGGGCACATCCCAACCTAGTTTTTTAACGGGTATAGGTTGGTATAAGTCCGTTTCTTCAAAAATAAAACCATATCGCTTCGGATGAGACATAATCTCTTTCACTGCCAAAATCCGGAAAACATAGCGGCTGGTTTCTGTATTTAAAAGCAAGTCGTAATAATCCTGAACCAATTGTTTGTCAAGTAATTTGTGTGTGCCATACATTCCGCGATTATATGAAGCAGCAGCGAGAGTCCAACTTCCAAATCGCTTTTTCGCTTTCAACAAATATTTACAAGCCACTCGAGTAGATTTTTCAATATGGTAACGTTCGTCTACATTACTATTTACTTCAAGTCCATATTCTTTTGCGGTTCCAGGCATTAGTTGCCAAAATCCTTTGGCTCCTTTTGGAGAACGTAAATTTTCCAATCCACTTTCTATGACCGCTAAATATTTAAAATCGTCGGGAACTCCTTCTTCTGCAAGGATGGCTTCAATGGTAGGAAACCATTTGTGGGCTCTTTTTAGCAATAGCATCATATTGGACTGCCAATAGGTATTGACCAAAAGCTCTTTATCCAATCGTTCTCTAATATCGGGTGCATTCAAGGGTACTTCTTCTCCAGAAAAATCAAGGGTCACTGGAAGTTTGAGCGCATATACTTTGTAAGAATCTCCCTCTTCACGGCTGTTAAATGCGTTCTGAAATTCAGGATGGATCGTGGTAAATCCAAATAAAAGTAACAATACTGAGACTAAGATCCCAGAGGTCAATTTACGATTCATAGTATTGTGCGATTTATGTGCTTGTTTCTCAAATTTACTCATTTTTTTAAAAGTAGCTTTGGCAATTCTTCATTAAACCACTTGGATTGTGTGATAATGGCAGCATGACCTCCTTTAATTTTTATATACGGGTTGGATATGTTTTTTATTGGGAAAACCGTATCTGAAGCTCCGTGGATGTGAATAATGTCTTTTGGACTTTCAGTTTGATCCCAATGAACCAAAGCATCAATCGCCCAATTCAAATAGGCAGGATTTCGTTCAGATAGATACCTTTGATACAATTCCAAACGTTTTTTTATTCCCTTTCCAAAAGCAAACAATGTCAAATGATCTAAGTTATCAATCCATTGGGTTGGTAAGAGTTTATGTGCATTGGTTTTTTTAGCCATTTTCATCGGAAAAGAAAGCTCATCTTTAGTTTTGATGCTCGAAACAATAACCGTAGTTCGAGTTGGAATATGTTTTGTCATTTCTTGAACCAGCACCCCTCCAAAAGAAACTCCCAATAGCACAGCTTTTTCATGAACAACACGTTGACTCATTCTTTGAGCATAAGAACTCAATGGCTCACTTGGCTTTGGTGGGATCCAGCTTAAAAAGTGAATCTCAAAGGGTTTGGGAAAGTCAAGAAATTCAAAAATTTTGGGACTTGCAGCCATACCAGGCATGCAATAAACAGGAATTCGTTCCATTTAATCCTTTATTTTGGTTAGTTGAACTGTTAAATTTTGTATTTTTGTGACCCTCATTTGCTTAAAGACAATTTTTAAAACATTACAAATTTAGTAACCAATTCTATTTATCATGAATGATTTAACTTTAATAAATAACGAATTCCTACGACAATTTGAAATTAAAGTAAACGATAGTTTGGCTCGAATCGAGTATTCCGAGCAAGAAAGAAAAATTTTCCTGACCAAACTACACATTCCTGAAGAAATTAAAGACGATACGTTTGAAGATGCCTTTATCATCAAAGTTCTTGAATTTATTTCAGAAAAAAATCTAAGGGTTGTTCCTACTTCACCTAAAATAGCAAGGTTTGTTCGCTCCAATCGCCGTTATAAGCAATTGCTTCCTGTAGGGATCAAACTCTAGCCTAAAAAACTAAATCGGACATATCCGTTTCCATCAATCTCTTCTAAACGTATAGTATGAAGCGTATTGACCAACGATGGATTCCAAGGTGTTCGTACTTTTACATAGTTTTCTGTGAATCCTGTGATATATCCTTCTTTATTTTCACCTTCAAATAAAACGGTATGGGTTTTGCCTAATTGCGATTCGTAAAAAGCACGGCGTTTTTTCACAGAAAGGGCACGTAGCATTTTACTCCTTTTACTTCGAATCGCACCAGGCACAATCTCGTCCATATCTGTAGCCTCTGTATTGGGTCGTTCAGAATAAGTGAAAACGTGTAAATAGGATACCACACTTGAAGACAAAAAATGATAAGTGTCTAAAAAATCTTCTTCTGTCTCTCCTGGGTAACCCACGATTACGTCTGCTCCAATACAAGCATCAGGCATGATCGCTTTGATTTGGGAAATACGTTCGGTATATAAAGACGAAAGGTAACGTCGCTTCATACTTTTTAGGATTTTGTCACTACCACTTTGTAATGGAATATGAAAATGAGGGACGAAACGTTTACTCTGAGCGACAAATGAAATGATCTCAGTATTTAACAAGTTTGGCTCAATGGAGGAAATCCGGATTCTGTGAATTGATTTTAATGCATCTAAAGCAGTAATCAGCTCCAAAAATGTGTGCTTGTGCTTTTTGTTTCCAAATTCTCCTTTACCATAGTCTCCAATATTAACTCCAGTGAGAACAATTTCCTTCAATCCAGCATCAGCTATCTTTTGAGCATTGAATAAAACACTTTCTAACGTATCACTTCGCGATATACCTCGTGCTTTGGGAATGGTACAATAGGTGCATTTGTAATCACAGCCGTCTTGCACTTTTAAGAAAGCTCGAGTACGGTCGCTAATAGAATAGCTGCTTTCATAAAAATTGGCCTCTTCAATTTCGCAAGAGTGTACTTCCCCTTGTTCTTTTTTAGTGAGGTCTTGAATGTATTCAATCAGTTTAAATTTTTCGGTAGCTCCTAGCACTAAATCAACTCCTTCTAAAGAAGCGATTTCCTTAGGCTGAAGTTGCGCATAACAGCCAATAGCGGCAACAAAACCCTCTGGATTTTGTCGCAGTACTTTTTTGACCAAACCCTTAAGTCGTTTGTCCGCATTTTCTGTAACGGAACAGGTGTTGATTACATACATCTCTGCTGGACTATCAAAGTCCACACGTTGGTACTGTTTTGGATCAAAATCTCGAGCAATGGTTGCCGTTTCAGAAAAATTCAACTTACACCCTAAGGTGTGAAAGGCTACCCTTGGTAATGCGAGAGCTTGCGCTTTGGGTGACTGAAGAATTTTTTCCATAACCGTTTTAAAGCTGTAAATTCGATGCAAATATATCAACAAAATTTTCATGATAAAGTGGCTTTCGGTTCTTTCTCGGTTCGGTTTCTCCTTAGTCCTTTTATTGGTGCTAAATCAATGTCGTTCTGAAGACCTAAAAGAAAATCGAAAAGTTTTTCGTTACAATGAGTACAGAAATGTGACCTCCTTAGACCCTGCTTTCTCAAGAAATCCACAAAATATTTGGCCTATCAATCAGCTTTTTAATGGGCTGGTACAACTAGACGTAAACTTAGGTATTCAGCCCGAAATAGCACATTCTTGGAGCATAAGCCCAGATGGACTGACTTACACTTTTAACCTTCGAAAAGACGTTTATTTTCACCCTTCCTCTCTTTTTGGAGCACCCCAAACTCGAAGGGTTGTTGCCTCAGATTTTGTGTTTAGTTTTGACCGACTGAAAGACCCTGAACTGGCATCACCTGGAAGCTGGGTACTCCAGCAAGTTGCAGATTATAAAGCCACTACAGAAGATGTTTTTACGATTTATTTAAAAAATCCATTTCCAGCTTTTTTAGGCTTGTTGACTATGCGTTACTGCGCCGTTGTTCCCCGAGAAATAACAGAATATTACGGTGCCAATTTTCGTGCTCACCCTATAGGTACTGGACCCTTCTATTTTAAACGGTGGGATGAAAATGTAAAATTAGTTTTGCGAAAAAATCCCAATTATTTTGAGAAAGATAACAACGGACAGAAACTCCCTTATTTAGATGCCATAGCCATACAATTTATCCCAGATATTCAAAGTGAATTTATGCTGTTTTTACAGGGAAAACTTGACTTTATCAACTCACTAGATGCATCCTACAAAGATGAACTCTTGACCCCCAAAGGAGCTTTACAGTCCAAATACAAAACACGCATTAACATGCTGAAAGGACCCTACCTCAACACCGAATATATCGGCATTTATTTGGACAGTGACAATCCTGCTATTCAATCCAAAAAAATACGCCAGGCTATCAATATTGGTTTCGACAGAAAATTGATGATTGCCTACCTTCGTAACAATGTGGGCTATCCAGCCAAAAAAGGAATGATCCCAAAAGGGCTTCCGGGAACAAGTTCTGAGGAATTTGAATACAATACTGCACTAGCTCGAACTTGGGTAGAGGAATATAAAAAAGACTCGGGAGAAACCCCTACTCTTACTTTAGCCACAGACGCCAATTACCTCGACCTCTGCGAATACTTACAGCGAGAACTTCAAAAAATTGGTATTGTAATTAAGATAGAAGTCATGCCTACAGCAACCCTACGCCAAGCCAAATCCTCAGGAAAATTAGAACTTTTTCGTGCAAGTTGGATAGCGGACTATCCGGACGCTGAGAATTATCTTTCCTTGTTCAACAGCCTTAACTTTTCTCCAAACGGACCGAATTATACTCATTTCAGCAACCCCACTTTTGACCTAATGTATCAGGAAGCATTGAGTTTGGTCTCAGACAGTTTACGGATTGAAAAATACAAAGTAATGGACTCCTTAGCGCTTTCTGAATCTCCTGTGATCCCTCTTTATTACGATCAAGTTATCCGTTTTGTCCAAAAAAATATTGAAGGAATGGAAATCAATCCCATTAATCTTTTGGTTTTAAAAAATGTTCAAAAAAAATAAAAAAAGCCGCTGAATGAGCGGCTTTCTATTTTATGGTAGAGGAATACTTATTTTTTAAACTTTGCGTATTTGTTTTTAAACTTATCAATACGACCAGCAGTATCCACTAGTTTAGACTTCCCAGTATAGAAAGGATGTGAAGTTCTTGAGATTTCAAGTTTTATTAAAGGATATTCTACACCATCTACCTCAATGGTTTCTTTTGCATTTACCGTTGATTTTGTGATAAAAACATCGTCATTAGACATGTCTTTAAATGCGACTAAGCGATAATTGTCTGGATGTATGTCTGCTTTCATATCGTATAAATTGAGTGCAAATTTAATTTTATTTTTTTAATTAAAGAATAACAAGCATTTTTTTTAAATTAGTTTGAATTTAAACTCACTCACAAATGGATAATCAAAACCCCTCAATCAAAACAACAATTATCAACTTCGGGCTTGTACTAGGCGGAATTACAGTAGTTTTTCAGCTAATGCTCTTCTTTTTGGACATGCACTACAAAAACGATTCTTCAGTAGGGATTGTTTCTTTAGTGATCATGATTGGATTGTTACTTTATGCCTTTATTCACTACAAAAAATCAAACGAAGGTTTCATTTCCTTAAGCGAGGCTCTTAAAATTGGTTTAGGAATTGCACTTATATCAGCTCTTATAGGTGTGGTTTACACCCAAATTCTAATAAATTTTTTGGATCCCGATACAATGAAAAAACAATTGGAACTTTCGATGGAAACGCTGCGGTCAAAAAACCCTGAAATGCCTCAGGAGGCTTTAGACTCCGCACGTTCTATTCAAGAAAAAATGTCAAGTCCATTGATTCTTTCCGCTGTTCAAATCATATTTGCCTTGTTTATTGGATTTATCATCTCCTTAATCGGAGGATTGATCGTTAAGAAATCAAGACCTGAGTAAGTCAAATTTCGTAGTTTTGCACCTATGCAGAACTCTGTAGATTTATCTATTGTAATTCCACTTCTAAATGAAGAGGAATCTTTAACTCCTCTCACGAATTGGATTTTTAGCACTTTTGAAAAACTCCCTTATCGTTTTGAAATTCTATTTATTGACGACGGGAGTTCAGATGGATCATGGAAAATCATCAACCAGCTCCAAACTAAACACCAAAACATCAAAGGAATTTGTTTTGCCAAAAATTACGGCAAATCACAAGCATTGCATGCCGGTTTTGAAGCTGCGAAGGGTACTTATATTGCTACCCTAGATGCAGATCTTCAAGATTCTCCCGAAGAAATTCCTCAAATGATTGAACAACTCAAAGAAGGCTATGATCTAGTTTCAGGGTGGAAGAAGAAACGTTACGATTCCATTCTATTTAAAAACCTTCCCTCCAAACTTTTTAACTGGGCTGCACGTAGAGTCTCTGGAATAGTTTTACACGACTTTAACTGTGGAATAAAGGCCTACAAAAGCGAAGTGGTGAAAGCTATTGATGTCCATGGAGAAATGCACCGATACATTCCAGTACTTGCAGCACAGCAAGGGTTTAACAAAATTGGGGAACAAATAGTCCAGCACCAAGCTCGTAAATATGGAAAGACAAAATTTGGAGCAGATCGGTTTTTTAAAGGTTTTTTAGATCTGATCACCTTGTGGTTTATCAATAAATTTGGGAAGCGTCCCATGCATTTTTTTGGACTATGGGGAAGCCTAATGCTGCTTGCAGGTTTTGTTTTTACAGTCTACATAGGAATTGACAAACTCTACTTTGACACTCAGGCAAGATTGATTACCAATCGTCCAGAATTTTATATTGCATTGACCCTAATGCTTCTGGGAAGTCAATTTTTTATCGCTGGATTTTTAGGTGAAATCATCCTGAGAAATAAACGCAACTCCAAACGCTACACACTCAAAGCACAAACTCCCCAAGAATGACCACAGAAGAACGCATTTCGGAATGGCTTCAAGAGCCTTTTGATACGGAAACTCAAAATGCAGTACTGAATTTAAAACAAAAACCCGAAAAGCTAGAAGATGCATTTTACACCTCCCTTCAATTTGGAACGGGTGGAATGCGAGGTATCATGGGAGTAGGTACCAACAGAATCAATAAGTACACCCTTGGTAAAAGTACTCAAGGCTTGTCTCATTTCTTGAAAAAAAAATATCCAGATGAACAGATTAAGGTTGTCATCGCCTATGATTGTCGTCATCAAAGTAAATCTTTAGCCAAAGTGGTTGCAGACGTTTTTACTGCGAATGGTATCTATTGTTATCTGTTTAGTGACCTGCGCCCTACTCCTGAACTTTCTTTTGCGGTGCGCCATCTAAATGCACACTGCGGTATTGTATTGACCGCTTCACACAATCCACCTGAATACAACGGATATAAAGTATATGGAAAGGAAGGAGGTCAATTGGTTCCTCCAGAGGACAAAGCAGTCATTCAAGAAATAGAAAAAACCACCTACGATCAAATTCAGTTTAAAGGAAATGCTACGTTTATACATTACGTTGACGAGAAGATAGACAATGCCTATCAAGAAGTAGTACTTCAGGAAGCGAAAATGGAATTGGAAGATCGGAGTGCACTTCAAATTGTCTTTACCCCCATTCATGGAACTTCAATCACGGCTATACCCCAGGTATTGAAAAAAGCAGGCTATCAAAATATACATATTGTAAAAGAACAAGAAACACCCGATGGCGATTTTTCCACGGTAATTTCTCCAAATCCTGAAGAACCCGAAGCCTTAAAAATGGCAGTGGCTTTAGGAGACCAAAAAAATGCAGATCTTGTGATCGGTACCGATCCCGATGCAGACCGTTTGGGAATTGTGGTTCGAGATTTGGAAAACCAATGGTATTATCTTAACGGGAATCAAATTATGATTGTTTTAACTGAATACCTGCTATCCAAAAAACAGGCTCAAAATCAACTCACACCTCAACACTTTATTGCCAGCACTATAGTCTCATCCCCAATGATTAAAGCCATAGCAAAGGAATATAAAATTCAATTTAAAAACTGTTTAACAGGCTTTAAATGGATTGCCAAACTAATCGAAGACCATCCGGAATTAACTTTTGTGGGAGGAGGTGAAGAAAGTTTTGGATATCTAGTGGGACATCAAGTTAGAGACAAAGATGCTGTATCGGCAAGCCTTCTAGCTTGTGAACTGGCTTCGGAATTAAAATCGCAGGGCAAAAGCATTTATAAATTTCTCTTGGAATGTTATCAAAAATACGGTGTATATTTTGAACGCCTTATCTCTCTCACCAAAGAGGGTAAAGAGGGAATCCAAACAATTCAAACTTTGATGGATCGATTTAGAAATCACCCCCCAACTCATTTAGGAGGAATTTCAGTGCTAACAATTGAAGATTATTTGTCGGGTATGACAACCCACTTCAAAACCAATCAAAAACAAGGAATTGACTTGCCCAAGGCAGACGTACTTATTTTTAATCTAGCTGAGGGCAGCAGAATCTCATTACGACCCAGTGGAACGGAACCTAAAATTAAATTTTACTTCAGTGTAAAAGGACAATATCTACCTGAAATTGCTTGGCAGGAACAACAACAACAATTCGAAACAAAAATCGATAAATTCGTCAAAGACCTTTTAAACTGATGTTTTCCACCTTCACAAAAATTCTCAAATTTGGTGCCCCATACAAGGCTTATGCTTTTTTAAACATCTTGTTTAATGCTTTGTATGCACTTTTTAGTGCGCTTTCATTTGTCTCCTTGATTCCCATGCTCAATGTTCTGTTCAAAACTACCGAAAAGCGTTTGAGTCCTGGGAAATACGAAGGAATACTTAGCCTTCAAACTTATCTGAAAGACAGTCTAAACTACTATGTTTCCAAGCAATTAGAGCAGAACGTAGAAGGCACGCTCATTTTTGTTATAGGCATTGTATTAGGCTTATTTTTCTTGAAAAATATTTGCAATTACCTCGCGCTTTTTTTTATCACCTATCTCAGAAATGGAATCCTCAAAGACTTGCGAAATACCCTTTATGACAAAATTCTTGTTCTACCCCTCTCCTTTTTCAATGAGAAAAGAAAAGGAGACCTTATGGCAAAAATGACCAGTGATGTCACAGAAATTCAAAGCTCCTTCTTATCCATTTTGGAATTGATTGTCCGAGAACCTTTGACGATCTTATTTTCACTAGGGGCCATGTTCTTTTTTAGTTATCAATTGACTTTTTTTGTATTGTTTTTCATACCACTTTCCGGATGGATTATTTCTCGAATAGGAAAAAAATTAAAGAAACAATCTGCAAACATTCAACAGGAACAAGGCGATTTTTTATCAATCATAGATGAAACAGTAAACGGACAAAAAATCATAAAGACTTTTGGAGCAGGAGCTCAATTTAAAAATCGATTTAATAAAGCCACACAACGTTTCTACACTTTTTCTAACAAGTTATTACACCGAGCAAGCCTAGCTGGACCAGCAAGTGAATTCTTAGGAATCGCCGCCATTGGTGTTTTGCTATGGTTTGGTGGACGAATGGTACTGATCGAAGGGAGTCTCTCAGGCACAACATTCGTAGTATATATCGGTTTGGCATACAACATTCTGACCCCTGCAAAGGGCATCAGTAAAGCGAGCTATAGTATTCAAAAAGGAAACGCTGCTGCCGATCGAATTTTAGAAATTTTAAATGCAGAAAACAGTCTTGAAGATCATCCCTCGGCGATTCCTCTTAAAAAATTTGAAAAAAATATTGTTTTTGATCGAGTTTACTTCCGTTATGAAGAGACCCCCGTGATCAACGATCTTTCCTTTGAAATAAAAAAAGGGCAAATGGTTGCTTTGGTAGGCCCTTCGGGAAGTGGAAAAACAACTTTAACTTATCTACTCAATCGATTTTACGACATCAATCAAGGCAAGCTTACAATAGACGGTATCTCATTGGAAAAAATTCAAAAAAAGAGTTTGTACGAACATATTGGAATGGTAACGCAAGAATCTATTCTTTTTAACGATAGTATTTACAACAATTTACTCCTAGGAAAATCGGATGCCAGTGTAAGTGAAATTATTGCTGCCGCAAAAGCCGCCTATGCCCATGAATTTATCGAAGCTCTACCTAAAGGCTATCAAACTCGTATTGGTGACCTTGGGAACAAACTCTCGGGAGGGCAAAAACAACGTCTTACCATCGCTAGGGCACTACTTAAAGACCCTCAGTTATTGATTTTGGATGAAGCCACCTCTGCCCTAGACACAGAAGCAGAACAGCAGGTACAACAGGCATTAGAAAAATTAATGCAAAACAGAACCTCTTTGGTTATTGCCCATCGACTTTCTACGATTCAAAAAGCAGATCTGATATTGGTCTTGGATCAAGGTGCAATTGTTGCTTCAGGAACACACAAAGAATTATTATTAGACAGTAAACACTATAAAAATTGGGTTCAAATTCAACAAATGGATTAAACTATTTATATTACACCCTGTCTATATGATATAATCAATAATTTCAAATTGAAACAACAATCTCTATTTGTGTACGCGCTCAAGCATCCCAGCTCTAGGGAAGAAGCCTTTGCGCGATTGGTTTCTGAGTACAAAGAACGACTGTATTGGCATATCAGAAAGATTGTTTTGGATCATGATGACTCAAACGATGTTGTTCAAAACACTTTTATCAAAGTGCATTTGAATATTGAAAATTTTAAAGAAAACAGTACGCTTTACACCTGGATGTATCGAATAGCTACCAATGAGGCGCTGAATTTCATAAATAGTAAAGCAAAAAAAATGGGATTGCAAAATCAAGAATGGGTAGAAGCGGTAGCAGATGGTCTTGTTGCAGATTCCTATTTTGATGGAGATAAAGCAGCGCTGCGATTACAAAAAGAAGTAGCTCGACTCCCTGAAAAACAACGTATCGTTTTCAATATGAAATATTTTGATGGAATGAACTACGATACCATTTCTGAAATCTTAGACACCAGTGTTGGAGCTTTAAAAGCCTCCTATCACCACGCTGTAAAAAAAATAAAAACCAACCTGACCGATGAAGACACGAAAGAATAATCCCTTCAAAGTACCCAAGGGGTATTTTGATACCTTAGAAGAAACCTTGTTGGAAAAGACCAAAACCAATTATAACGCTTATGGATTTCAAACTCCAAAAGGTTATTTCAACCATTTAGAAAAGGAAATCCTCCAAAAAACTACTAGAAATAACAAAAAAAAGGGCAACATAATTACACGTGTTATATTTGGTAGTGCCAGTATTGCAGCTGCCTTCTTACTTTTTTTTACGCTCCAGAGTCCTTCAGAAACTTTAGTCGCTGAAAATAAAGAACAGGCTTTTGAAGACTATATTGAAACCTATTATCTTGAAGACTTTGACAGTTTTGAGCTTTTATCCTTACTGGAAGAAGGCGAAATTGAATCTACCCTTACTTACAATTCAAAGCCGAGAAATGAAAACTAGACCTAGCTTATTATTCCTTATTTTAATTACCGTATTGATTTCAAATACAATTTGGTCACAAAAAGAGAAATCGCGATTCGAGGAACTCAAAGCCTGGAAGCTAAGTTACATTATCGAGAACACTACTATGAATTCAAAAGAACTGGAGGTGTATAAATGCATATTTGAAGACTATGAAAATGAATATCATGAAGAGATTTGGACTAAAGTCCATCAGATGCGGAAGACCTTAAGGAAATCTTTGGATACCATCAACACAAAATCTGCAGCTGATTATATCAACGAATTCGATGCCTTTGAAATTAAAGGAATGGAAATGAAACACCAGAGAAATGAAAAGTTGCTAAAGAAAATTCGCCCTAAAGAAGTACTCAATATTTTATATCAGGAAAAGCGGTTTGATCGAGAATTATTCAATCGCATCAAGAAAAAACGGGAAAATGAAGAATAATTGTTGCCTGACCATAATCGAATGAAATATCTAAAATGAAACTACACCTAAACACGGCTTTTGGTGTTGTACAAGGTCTTGAGCAAATTCTTAAAGAAAAAAAAGCGCTTCGACCCACACTCAATCAACTTTTGAAGCAAAATCGAAAATGGGGCTCAAGAGACCGCAAATGGGTTGGCGAAGGGGTACTTGAAATTATACGTTGGCAAAGAAAATTTTCTGAAATGGGTGCACTTGACTTAAAATCAGAATTCTATTTCTGGAATTTGTTAGGTATTTGGATTTTAAGCAATAAAATTTCCCTACCAAAATGGGATCAATTTGAGGAACTTAACCTAAAAGAAATAAACCTTAACCTCAATCCGAAAACAACTCCAAGAAAAATCCTACAATCGCTTCCAGATTGGTTGGATTCCTTGGGGGTTGAAATATTTGGAAAAACAACTTGGGAAAAAGAAATCCAAAGCTTAAATACTACTGCTCCTCTAGTTTTGAGGGTAAACACCCTAAAAACAACTCCTAAAAAACTGCAATCCTTTTTAGAAAAAAAATATCAAATTGAAAGTGCTTTCATTTCAGAACTCCCAGGAGCTCTAATTCTTAAAAAGCATCAAAAACTAACTCATACCGAACCCTTCAAACTTGGATGGTTTGAAATTCAAGATACCAATTCACAACAGGTAGCTCTTTTTGCAAATCCCCAGCCTGGAATGTCTGTTATTGACGCTTGTGCGGGTGCTGGAGGAAAAACACTACACCTCGCTGCGATCATGCAAAACAAAGGGAAGATTATTGCTATGGATCCTTATGAAAAAAAGTTAGAGCAACTGAAAGCCCGTGTAAAACGAAATGGGGTCCGAATTGTTCTTCTGGAAAATTCAGGAGAAGATGATTTTTTAGAAACCAAAAAAGGAACTGCAGATCTTGTATTAATAGATGCGCCGTGTAGTGGTCTAGGTGTTCTAAGAAGAAACCCCGCTGCAAAATGGCACATGACTCCAAAACGAATTGAAGAGTTGGTAGTTCTTCAGCAAGATATTTTGCAAACCCATGCAACATTGGTGAATAAAGGCGGGGCATTAGTATACGCTACCTGTTCCCTCTTACCCGATGAAAATCAAAATCAAATTCAACACTTTTTAAATTCAGATGCAGGAGTAGGTTTTCAATTAGATAAAGAGCAAACTCTTTTGACCCACAATACTCAAGGAGATGGATTTTACATGGCTAAAATGACCAAGATATCCTAACAGGACTACTTTGTGAATAACTCCAAAACAACTTTGCCAATTTGAAGGTCTTTTGAAGGGTTAAATCTTTAAGAAAAGCATTATTTTTGAGCTTTAAATTTGCGCTTTATGCTACTGTTTTTTGGCGATGTCACTACTCGAATTATTGTCGTTCAAACTACCACTCCGCTCACAACTGAAAATACCGATAAACTTCAATGGCTTTTTGGAGAAGCTCCTTTGCTTAACACAGAAATTGTTGAAGGAGCCTTTGTGGGACCTAGAGCAACAATGATTACTCCATGGAGTACCAATGCTGTTGAAATTACAGAAAACATGGGGATTAATGGAATACATCGTATTGAAGAATATTTTTCCAAAGCTGCAGTAGACCATATAGATCCAATGCTAGTCGTTGAATTTAACGGTTTGGATCAAAATCTTTTTCAAGTGAATATTGATCCAGAAAAAGTCCTTCAAATCGAGAACATAGCGGCGTACAATCAACAAGAAGGATTAGCGCTTAGTCAAGAAGAAGTCGATTATTTAAACGACTTATCAAAAAGTCTCGAGCGGCCTTTAACAGATTCTGAAGTTTTTGGATTTTCTCAAGTCAATTCAGAGCATTGCCGCCATAAAATTTTCAATGGAACCTTTGTGATTGACGGCAAAATCAAAGACAGCAGCCTCTTTCAACTCATTAAAAAAACCTCTAAAGAAAACCCTAATACGATTGTCTCTGCGTACAAAGACAATGTTGCGTTTGTCGAAGGACCTCATATTGAGCAATTTGCTCCACAATCGGCAGATCGACCCAGTAGCTATATCAAAAAAAACATAGAAAGTGTTCTTTCTATAAAAGCGGAAACACATAATTTCCCCACTACTGTAGAGCCCTTTAATGGAGCCGCAACAGGCTCAGGAGGGGAAATAAGAGATCGATTGGCTGGAGGGCAAGGATCTCTTCCCTTAGCAGGTACAGCAGTGTATATGACGCCCTATTCTCGTGTACAAAAAGACTTGTCGTACAGTTCTTTTCCAGAACGCAAGTGGCTGTACCAGACCCCTATTGACATTTTGATCAAAGCGTCCAATGGAGCTTCAGATTTTGGAAATAAATTTGGACAACCTCTTATTGCAGGATCAGTTCTCACCTTTGAGCATCAAGAAAAGGAACAGCGTTTAGGCTATGACAAAGTAATCATGTTGGCCGGAGGAATTGGTTTTGGAAAAAAAGAACAAGCTCAAAAAGGAACACCTAAAAAAGGAGATAAAATCATCATTCTAGGTGGAGATAATTATCGTATCGGCATGGGTGGTGCAGCCGTATCTTCAGCAGATACAGGAGCCTTTGGGAGTACTATCGAACTCAATGCCGTACAGCGCTCCAATCCTGAAATGCAAAAACGGGTGGCAAACGCCATTCGAGCTTTGATAGAACAAAGTGAAAATCCAATCATTTCTATCCACGATCACGGTGCTGGCGGACACCTCAACTGTTTGTCAGAATTGGTGGAGGATACGGGGGGTACAATACAAATTGATGCACTACCCTTAGGAGACCCTACACTTTCCGCAAAAGAAATTGTAGGAAATGAATCCCAAGAACGTATGGGGCTGATCTTAGCCGCCAAAGATGCTGCCTTTTTAGAAAAAATTGCACAACGTGAAAGGGCACCATTTTATGTTGTAGGAGAAGTAACAGAAGATCATCACTTTTCTTTTCACTCCAAAAAGAATAATGAAACACCTATTGACCTTGATCTTTCTGCACTTTTTGGTAGTTCTCCGAAAACGATTATGGAAGACATTTCCATTGAAAGAACCTATAAAGAAATAACCTACGAACAGAATAACCTTCCAAACTACATCAACCAGGTACTTCAACTGGAAGCCGTAGCTTGTAAAGATTGGTTGACTAATAAAGTGGACCGTTGTGTTACAGGGCGTGTTGCACAACAACAATGCGTAGGTGAACTACAATTGCCTCTCAGCAATTGTGGAGTTATGGCACTCGACTATACTGGTCAAAAAGGAATTGCTACTTCCTTAGGGCACGCTCCAATAAGTGCATTGATTGATCCCAAAAAGGGAAGTAATACCGCAATTGCAGAAGCATTGACCAATATTGTTTTTGCGCCTTTAGAAAGCGGATTAGAAAGCATCTCCCTTTCTGCCAACTGGATGTGGCCTTGTAACAATCCTGGCGAAGATGCACGTTTGTATGATGCTGTTGAAGAATGCTCAAATTTCGCTATTGCATTGGGGATTAATATACCTACAGGCAAAGACTCCCTTTCCATGAAACAAAAATATCCTGAAGGCGATGTGCTTGCCCCAGGAACAGTAATCATTACTGCCGCAGGACTATGTAAAGACGTCACTAAAGTTGTGACTCCTGTTGCTCAATCTGATGGAGGAGATATATATTATATTGACTTTGCTCAAGATGCATTTCACTTAGGAGGATCCTCTTTTGCCCAAACCCAAAACCGCATTGGAAATGAAACTCCTTGCGTACAAGATGCAGATTATTTTAAAACCGCTTTCAATGCCGTTCAAAATCATATCGAAGCTGGTGCGATTAATGCAGGGCACGACATAGGGTCTGGAGGACTTATCACAACGCTAGCTGAACTTTGTTTCCCGTCAACAGCTATTGGTATGGAACTTGACTTTAAAGGACTAAATGAAACGGATTTAATAAAAATACTCTTTTCCGAAAAAGTAGGGGTTGTTTTACAATCTCGAGAAGATTTGACAACTTCCTTTGCAAGAGCAGGAGTAAACGCCCTTAGGATTGGTTCGGTCACAAAACAAAACCTTTTAAAAATAGCTTCTTTTGAATTATCAATTCCAGAATTACGAAAAGTCTGGATGGCAACCTCGACCCAATTGGAAGCTCAGCAAACAAGAGCTGATTTAGCTGCAATTCGAGCAAAAAATACAGTCGAACAACCTCTCAAGTTTCATTTCCCTAAAGAGTTTGATGGTAAAATGCCAGCACCTAAATCAAATCGGATCAAAGCAGCAGTAATTCGTGAAAAAGGGAGTAATTCCGAACGTGAAATGGCTTACATGATGGATCTTAGTGGTTTTGAAGTTCGCGATGTGCATATGACTGATCTCATAGAAGGAAGGGAAACATTAGAAGATATAGCACTACTTGTGGCTGTAGGAGGTTTTTCAAATTCCGATGTACTCGGTTCGGCCAAAGGCTGGGCAGGAGCCTTTAAATACAATCCCAAAGCCAAAAAAGCTCTTGAGAATTTCTTTCACCGCCCCGACACCCTTTCGTTGGGTGTTTGTAATGGGTGTCAGTTATTTGTAGAATTGGGATTGTTAACTCCAAAAGATCAGCCCCAACCCAGAATGTTACACAACGATTCGGGTAAATTTGAGTGTATATTCACTGCGGTGACTATAGAATCCAGTAGCTCCATCATGCTCAGAGGACTAGAAGGAAGTACATTGGGGATTTGGGCGGCTCATGGTGAGGGAAAATTTACTTTCCCTCAAAGCGAAAACCACTATCAAATTCCAGCAAAATACCTGTACCATGATTATCCCTCTAATCCCAACGGATCCGATTATAATGCCGCCATGCTCACAAGTGCAGACGGACGACATTTAGTGATGATGCCCCATTTGGAGCGCTCTACCTTTCCTTGGAACTGGGGGCACTACCCTACTCATCGAGAGGATGATGTGAGTCCTTGGACATTGGCTTTTGAAAATGCTTACACTTGGCTGAAAAATAGAGGGGCGTAAAAGTTCTTCTTTTACTTCAAAATATTTCCTATTTTGCAGTAAAATGAACAAATGACACCCACAAGATTATTTGAATTTATAGAATATCAAAAAGAGTACGCCCCACTCGAAAAGGCCTTTACCACGAAATACAATGGAGCTTGGGAAAGCGTTTCTTCCTCAGATTTTCTCGATCAATCTCGCGCCATAAGCCGTGCCTTGATTGGAATGGGAATCAAGGCAGGAGATAAAATTGCCATGATTTCCTCAAACAATAGAACCGAATGGAGCGTCATAGATGTAGGGTTATTGACCTTAGGGGCTGTAAATATTCCTATTTACCCGACCATTTCAGCTAAAGATTACGAGTACATTCTGAATCACTCCGAGAGTCTTTACTGTTTTGTTTCCGACCAAGAGGTTTATGACAAGGTAAATGCCATTCAAAAAAATATTAAGTCATTAAAAAAAGTTTATAGTTTTGATCAAATCAAAGGCTGTGCTCATTGGTCTGAACTTTTGGACGAAGGAGCAAATATGGACCACGATAGTACAGTTACCAAAATGCGCGACGAGGTAAAGCCTGAAGACCTCGCCACAATCATTTATACATCTGGAACTACAGGAGTTCCCAAAGGTGTAATGCTGAGCCACCATAACGTGGTATCCAATGTCATTTCAAGCTCTAAAAGACTACCCCTTACAATAGGTCAAGCGAGTGCACTCAGTTTTTTGCCCATATGTCATATTTTCGAACGAGTCATTCTTTACATTTATATGTACAATAGCGTTTCGGTGTATTTTGCGGAATCCATAGAAACGATAGCCGACAATTTAAAAGAAATCAAACCCAACGTGATGACCGCCGTTCCACGACTACTAGAAAAGGTATATGACAAGATTTACGCTAGGGGTGCAGAACTTTCTGGCATTAAGAAAACTCTATTTTATTGGGCAGTAAATATCGGCCTTCAATACGAGCCCTACGGGCAGAATGGCGCATGGTACGAGTTTAAATTAAAAATCGCACGTAAACTTATTCTTTCTAAATGGCAAGAAGCCCTAGGTGGTAAACTCGAGCTCATCGCTTCGGGAAGTGCTGCTCTACAACCTCGTTTGGCTCGTGTCTTTACCGCAGCGGGAATGACACTTGTTGAGGGATATGGACTAACCGAAACCTCACCTGTAATTTCGGTCAATGACATGAGACAGAAACATTTTAAAATCGGCACTGTTGGAAAAGTCATTGACGGGGTAGAAGTCAAAATTGCTGAAGACGGAGAAATCCTCTGTAAAGGACCTAATGTGATGATGGGTTATTACAAAGAAGAAAAAATGACTCAAGATGTGATGACGGGAGACTTTTTCCATACAGGAGACATTGGGGAACTTGATTCCGAAGGATTTTTAAAAATCACTGATAGAAAAAAAGAAATGTTCAAAACTTCTGGAGGAAAATATATTGCTCCACAAGTCATTGAAAACCAAATGAAACAATCATTATTTATAGAACAAATTATGGTCGTTGGGCCTGGCAGAAAAATGCCTACTGCAGTGATTCAACCCAACTTAGAATACGTTAAAAATTGGCTTAAAGAGAAAGGTATTTCATGCGATACTCTAGCGCAAGCGGTAAAAGAACCACTTCTCATAGAAGCTATAGAAAACGAAGTGGCCCACCACAATCAAAATTTTGGCTCTTGGGAACAAGTCAAAAAAATTCAACTGACTCCAGAAGAGTGGACTATAGATTCAGGACATTTGACTCCCACAATGAAGTTGAAAAGAAAAGTGGTAACAGAAAAATACGACGCACTCATTGAACAAATGTACAGTTAAATAAAAAAATGGCTCACTTTAAAAGTGAGCCATTTTTTTATTTATTTATTATGCATGCATAATAAAATATACTATATTTGGATTCATGAAACAAGAGACTTTTGACAGCGCATTGCGTTCTACATGGCAAATAGTGAGTAAGATGTATAATAAAGAAGCGAGTAAATTTGATTCTACAATGGCCACAGGGTTTGCTCTTTTGAGTATTGATTCTGAAGGTACTCCATCTACCACTTTAGGACCAAAAATGGGTATGGAATCTACCAGTCTCTCCCGTTTGCTCAATAGTATGGAGGAGCGCAATCTAATCTACCGTTCTCAGCATCCCAAAGATGGAAGGAGTGTATTGATTCATCTGACTGAATTTGGAGTAGAGAAACGGGAAGACTCTAAGGCTGTTGTACTTCATTTTAATGAAGAGATAGAAAAAAGTCTAAGCCAAAAAAAAATTCAACATTTTTTCGAAGTAATGCAATGCATCAAGGAAAAAGCAAGCGAATTTGAACACTTTTCAACCCCAACATTAAAAACAACTTAATTATGGAAGCTACAAAAAACAAAAAAGGAAGCGGAGGCTCTTTTATTATTGAAAACCATTCTGCAACAGAGATCTTCACTCAAGAAGATTTTAGCGAAGAACAGCGAATGATGAAAGCGGCTGTGAAGGAATTTATTGATCGTGAGGTATGGCCTTTTAAGGAACGTTTTGAAAAGAAAGATTATGAGTTTACTAAAACTTTGATGGAACAAGCGGGTGCTCTCGGATTTTTAAGTGTTTCCGTTCCCGAAGCCTATGGAGGCATGGGAATGGGATTTGTTTCATCCATGTTAGTTTGCGATTATATATCTGGTGCTACGGGTTCATTTTCTACAGCTTTTGGTGCCCATACAGGAATCGGAACCCTTCCCATCACCTTATACGGAACAGAAGCACAAAAACAAAAATATTTACCCAAGTTAAGTTCTGGAGAATGGTTTGGCTCCTATTGTTTGACTGAACCAGGAGCTGGTTCGGATGCCAATTCTGGAAAAACCAAAGCGGTACTTTCTGAAGACGGAAGTCATTATAAGATTTCAGGGCAGAAAATGTGGATTTCCAATGCAGGTTTTGCTTCGCTTATGATCGTATTTGCAAGGATAGAAGACGATAAAAACATTACTGGATTTATTGTGCCTTACGACCCCGAAAATGGAATTCGCCTAGGAGAAGAAGAAAACAAACTTGGTATTCATTCCTCTTCTACCCGACAGGTGTTTTTTAGCGAAACCAAAGTCCCTTTAGAGAATATGCTAGGAGAACGAGATGGCGGATTTAAAATCGCTATGAATGCCTTGAACGTAGGACGGGTGAAGCTGGGAGTTGCCTGTTTGGATGCACAACGAAGGGTAACTACTGCTGCCATACAATACGCAAACGAGCGCATACAGTTTAAAACTCCCATTGCACAGTTCGGTGCAATTAAAGAAAAAATCGCTCGAATGGCTAGTTCCTGCTATGCAGGTGAATCTGCTTGCTATCGTGCTGCAAAAGATATTGAAGACCGTATTGAAGACTTTGTTTCCCAAGGCATGTCTCACCAAGAAGCAGAGCTAAAGGGTGTAGAAGATTTTGCTGTGGAATGTTCTTTGATCAAAGTAGGCGCATCAGAAGATGTTCAAAACTGTGCTGATGAGGGCATTCAAATTTTTGGTGGAATGGGATTTTCTGCCGACACCCCTATGGAATCTGCTTGGAGAGATGCGCGAAT
Organism: Flavobacteriaceae bacterium; assembly: GCA_017852075.1. Taxonomy (GTDB): domain Bacteria; phylum Bacteroidota; class Bacteroidia; order Flavobacteriales; family Flavobacteriaceae; genus MS024-2A. The sequence continues at coordinate 32,982 of JAFMLQ010000021.1, forward strand.
TGGGAGAATTTATGAAGGAACAAATGAAATCAATCGTATGCTGTCCGTGGGCATGTTACTCAAAAAAGGAATGAAAGGTCAAATTGATTTGATGGCAGCTGTGATGCAATCGGCGGCTAACCTTGGTAGTAATACACCGAGTAAAGAAACTTCAGGGACAATTTTAGTCGAAGAACAAAATTTGATTCAAAACTTCAAACAGTTATTTTTGATGCTTACAGGAAATGCCGTTCAAAAATACGGCACCCAATTAGAAGCTCACCAGCAGGTACTCCTTGGCTTATCAGATATCCTTATTGAAATCTATTTTGCTGAATCCGCATTATTAAGAACCTTGAAAAACAGCACGCGCGAAGGTATTCCGACTCAAGAAACCCAACAAGCTATGGTTCAGCACTATGTCTATGAAGCAAATGATATAGTACTTAAAAGGGGTAAAGAAGTTATTTTAAGTATTTCGGAGGGTGATGAACAAAAGCAACTTCTTGAGGTTTTAAACAAAAATTGCTCGTATTCACATTTTCCCAATATCGTTAAAATTAAAACTGAAATAGCAGACCGTTTTATTTCAGAAAACAGTTATTTCTTATAATAGTTGTCCTGATCAGAATCTAAAAACCGACCTGTAAAGTGTCGGTTTTTTTAGTATTTTAACAAAAAACTGAATAATGAATAAACTACTTCCTTTGTTTGCTTTTTTAAGCATGATACTAACTCATGCTCAGGAGAAAAAAACTCTTTATAAGATCATCGAGAGTGTTTCTAGTGAACGTATAGAAAAAGACATTCAAACGCTTGTTAATTTTGGCACTCGTCATACACTTAGTGACACACTTTCCAAATCAAGAGGTATTGGAGCTGCTCGCCGATGGATAAAATCAGAATTCGAAATAATTTCTAAAGAATGTGACGATTGTTTAGAAGTATTTTATCAAAAAAACTATTTTACTCCAGATGATGGTGGTCGCATTGTTAAACCAGTGTGGATCAATAATGTTGTCGCTATTCAAAGAGGAAAAACACATCCTAACCGTTTCATCATTATGAGTGGTGATATTGATTCCAGAATTTCTGATCCTACCAATTATAAGGATGATTCCCCAGGAGCGAATGACAACGCCAGTGGTATGGCCGGGACTATCGAAGTAGCAAGAGTGTTGTCAAAATACAACTTTGAAAACAGCATTATTTATGTGGGCTTGGCTGGAGAAGAACAAGGTTTGTTTGGAGGAAAGGGTCTTGCCGAATATGCACAAGAGAAAGGCTGGGAAATCATTGGAATATTAAACAATGATATGATTGGAAATATCACAGGAGTTGATGGGGTAATTGACAATCGAACCTTTCGAATTTTTTCAGAGCCAGTTCCAGCAAATGAGACGAAAAGACAACGAGATGCACGACGATTTTACGGAGGTGAAGTAGATGGAATTTCACGTCAACTGGCACGCTATGTGCAT
>JAFMLQ010000047.1 GCA_017852075.1 Flavobacteriaceae bacterium
TCAAAGGCAAAAAGAGCCACAAAAATGACCAGAACTTCCATTTGACGAGCCCAACCGATACCCATCAAAGAAAGAGTAAACAACAGAAAACCAACCAACAAGGGATGACGACTGTCAAACCTACTCACCAGCCATCCCGAAATAGGTAACCCGATTAATGAGCAGATAGGTAGAATAAATAAAAAATTACCCAATTGTGCTTCATTCATTTCAAAAAAGACTTTCAATGTAGGAATACGTGAAGCCCAAGAGGAAAAGCAAAACCCCGAAATAAAAAACAAAGTACTGAGTGCGAAACGATTTTGCTCTTTAGAAAACATTTTTTTTTTGACGCTCAAAGATCTCAGCAATATTTGACTTTAGAAAATTCTTCGCAAACTTTATAAAAAAATATTTACATTTAGTAACACAAACCAACAATTGAAAAAATGAAATTAAAAAAACAGGAATCAAGACGTAATTTTATTAAAACTGGAGTCGCAGCATCATCGATAATGATTGTGCCTCGAAATGTCCTTGGCGGTCCTGGATTTATTTCCCCAAGTGATCAACTTAATATTGCGGCCATAGGGTCTGGTGGGAAAGGAGCAAGTGATATTAGCAATGCCTCAGTACAAGGTCGTGAGCGTGTAGTTGCACTTTGCGATGTAGATTTTTCTGGAAGTGCAGCCAATACTGCCAAAAAATTTCCGAAAGCAAAACACTACGCAGATTATCGCGTCATGTTGGATAAAGAAAAAGATATCGATGCCGTGACTATTTCTACTCCCGATCATGTCCACGGTCCTGCAGCCTCATTTGCCATGCAACGAGGTAAACACGTTTATGTGCAAAAACCCATGACACACAACATTAAAGAAGCCCGAATGTTGACTGAAATGGCCAGAGAACAAAAAGTTGTAACTCAAATGGGAAATCAAGGAGGTTCTAATCCATTGCTGAATATGGTTCAAAATTGGATTGATACCGATCAGGTAGGCGCCATATCTGATGTCAAAATTTGGACCAATCGTCCTGTATGGCCTCAAGGTGTGATGATGCCCACACCCGACCCAAGTTCAAAACCCGATGCCCTGAATTGGGACTTGTGGTTAGGGCCTGCTGAAGAAAAACCCTATACGCCAAACATGCATCCCTTTAGTTGGAGGGGATGGTGGGACTACGGTACCGGAGCTTTAGGTGATGTAGGATGTCATTTGATTGATATCCCTTTTAGAACTTTAGGATTAAAATATCCTACCTCTGCGGAGTGCAGTGTGGGAAGTGTCTTTTCCAAAATGTGGAATCCCGACTATATTCCTGAAGGATGCCCTCCATCTTCATTAATTACAATCAATTTTGAAGCTACAGAAAAAAGTAAAAAACCTATCCAAATGACTTGGAGTGATGGAGGAATTCGACCTCCACACCCCGATATCATCCCAGCAAATAGTGATATCGGAGGTAAAGACAGCTTGAATGGTGTGCTTATCATAGGAGAAAAAGGTATTATTTCAACCAATATTAACGATAGTTCGCCGCTTATGCCAAAACTCTATCGATATGACGGAACAACAGAGTTTGGACCTGAGGTGGAAAAAATGACAGAACCAGAATATGGCCATCAACGCAAATGGGTAGATGCCTGTAAAGCTGGATTTAATAGCGCGGAACACCGAGGCCTAACCTCTTCTTTTGACTATGCAGGCCCTATGACCGAAACCGTGTTGATGGGTAATTTAGCGATCCGAAGTTATATGTTGCGTAAAGAAAATGAAAACGGTGGTATGGACTTCTACGCCCGCAAAAAGTTACTTTGGGACGGCGAAAATATGAAAATTACCAATCTTGAGGCTGCAAATCAATTTGTAACCCGAGAATATAGAGATGGATTTACAATGTAACCCAAGTTGAATTCTTGATTTTTAAAAAAGCCCACTTGCTTCAAGTGGGCTTTTTATTAAGAATAAAGCTAAAAAAGAATTGTGAACGGTAGAATTTAGATTACTTTTGAAGTCACAATACTATTTATGACAACTTTTAAGTCCCTAGGATTAAACACCGAACTACTTAGTGCGGTAGAAAAACTAGGATTCGAAGCTCCAACGGAGGTTCAAGAAAAAGTAATTCCACTACTTTTAGAAAAATCTACAGACCTCGTTGCGCTAGCCCAAACTGGTACTGGAAAAACAGCTGCTTTTGGATTCCCAATGCTCCAAAAAATTGATCCTAATAAGCGTGTTACTCAAGGCCTTATACTCTCCCCCACCCGTGAACTGTGTCTTCAAATCACAAATGAAATAGGATTGTATGGAGAAAAACTCAGGAACATTAACATCGTTGCCATTTATGGAGGTGCCAACATTACTGAACAAGCAAAGAAAATAAAACGTGGCGCTCAAATCGTTGTGGCGACTCCAGGTCGATTGAAAGACATGATTCGCAGAAAATTAGTGGATATTAGCGCTATTGAATACTGCGTCCTTGATGAAGCTGATGAAATGCTCAACATGGGCTTTTATGAAGACATCAAATCTATACTCACCCACACACCCAAAGATAAAAGTTCTTGGCTTTTTTCTGCGACTATGCCCAAAGAGGTAAGTACCATTGCTAAAAAATTTATGCATGACCCCATAGAAATTACAGTGGGTACTAAAAATTCTGGAGCAAAAAATGTAAATCATCAATATTTTATCGTGGGAGCTCGAGAACGCTACAATGCATTGAAAGCAGTCATAGGCATGAATCCTGCTATATTTGGTTGTGTGTTTTGTAGAACGAAAATTGAAACGCAAAAGGTCGCTGAAAAACTTATCCATGACGGATATAAAGCTGCGGCTATTCATGGAGATTTGAGTCAAAATCAACGGGATGCAGTAATGCAATCCTTTCGAAAGAAAAAAATTCAACTTTTAATCGCTACTGATGTTGCTGCTAGAGGAATTGATGTGGATGATATTACCCATGTGGTGAACTATCAACTCCCCGACGAAATTGAAACTTATACTCACCGAAGTGGGAGAACAGGACGTGCTGGAAAATTAGGTACCTCAGTTCTTTTTGTGACTAAATCGGATAGAAGAAAGATCAAGCTGATTGAAAACAAACTTCAAACAAAGCTTACCGAATTAGAAATACCGAAGCCCGAAGAAGTCTTTCAGTTCAAAATGACCCATTGGGTTGAACAAATTAAGACTACCCCTATTAAAAGTGATTTACATCCCTATTTGAGTAAAGTCGTTCAAGATTTGGAAGGTTTTTCTAAGGAAGAACTTATCGAACTCTTTCTATCCAAGGAATTTCAGACTTTCAATTTCAATGCCAAGCCACTTGAATTCACCAATGAAAGTTCGTCAGAAGGACGTCCTGAACGAACAATCAACGCTTCCAAAGATAAAGATCGATTCTTTATCAATGTGGGAGCTCGTGATCAATACGATTGGCAAAACTTAAAAGATTTTTTACGCTCTTTTTTAAAGTTAGATCAAGACGATGTTTTCCAAGTTGAGGTCATGAAGAATTTTTCATTCTTTTCTACTCATAATAAACATCGTGATCTCGTGCTAAAATCATTTCAAGACCTTGTATTGGATGAACGTAAAGTGAATGTTGAGCTTACCAAAAAAGGAAAAACTTATTCCCCAAAGAAGCAATTTAGTAAAGGTAAAAATAAAAGAAAATCTCGCTTTTAGCTTAAAGTCTTCGCATCCAAATATTTCGATAACTTACTAAGTCACCGTGATCTTGAAGCATCAAGGAACGGCGCCTGGATTGTTCTGGATTGTTAGAACCAGGAAGGTCATCTCTTCCATTTCTAGGAGGCCCTATATACTCTGTAGTTCCCAAAATCTCAACATTGTTTTGTACCAAAACACCATTAAAAAAAACCGTGAACGTTCCCGATTTGATTTTTTCATCTGCTGAGTTATACTTGGGCTCATTAAAAATAATATCATAAGATTGCCATTCCCCAGGAGGACGCGTAGGATTGACTAGGGGTATGTGTTGCTTGTAAATGGACGAGGCTTGTCCATTGGAATACGTTCTATTTTGATAACTATCTAACACTTGAACTTCAAAACGTCTTTGAAAAAAAATACCGCTATTGCCTCTGCCTTGACCTTTACCTTTCACAACTACAGGCGATTTCCATTCCAGATGCAACTGAACAGAGCCGTGTTCTTGGAGGGTTTCTATCCCCCCTGTTCCTGGTTTTACGGTCATTGATCCGTCTTTATTCAAAATCCATTGAACTGGCTTTTTTGAACCTTCATGCTGCCAGTTTGAGAAATTTGTTCCGTCAAAAAGCACAATTGCATCGCTGGGAGGTGCATTTAAAATTCCTGATTGGACTACCTCAGGTTCAGGTTCCCATACTTCGGTTTCCTCTGGTTTCATCTGCTTTTGAGCAAAGAGCATTGATGTAGCAAAAAATAGAACTAATAACTGTTTCATAATTTAACTTTTCGGCAATTGATAACCGTTAAAATAAGGGTTTGTAAAATATTGATCGTTGATTTTTGAATCTGAAAACTGACCGCTAGAGGCATTCCAAAGGAGTTTCTGACCTGAACGATAAGATACATTTCCCATTTGTGCAACTGTGGCCACATGGGCACCCTGCTGTATGGAACAGTTTACACGACCGGGATCATTCGCCCTTATGGCTTCGACAAAATTCAAAGTGTGTTTGTCCAAACCGTTATCTGAAGGCTTTACATGTGGTTTACTAACTTTATTCTTACTTCTACGCTCCTCTATGACTTCCCAACCCCCTCGATTTAGAACTAAAGTTGCGTTGTTGCCCACAAAAGCAATTCCATGATCCTTTCCGTATGAACCATTATCAATTCCCATAGCAGAATCCCAAACCAGGTTAAAATTTTCAAATTCATAAAGAGTGGTTAAGGTGTCTGGCGTTTCTTCAGCCAAGTTAGGATAGGCAAATTTACCTCCTAAGCCTACTATTGACTTGGGTAGTGAGGCTTGCATTCCCAGAAGAGCATAATCCAAAAGATGGACTCCCCAGTCCGTCATTAAACCTCCAGCGTAATCCCAAAACCATCGAAAATGAAAATGAAAACGACTGGCGTTGAATGGTTTTAGTTGTGCAGGACCCAGCCAGCTTTTGTAATCAACTCCTGGAGGAGGTGCACTGTTTGCTACTTGATCTGCAGGACGCATCCATCCTTGATAACACCAAACTTTAACTGTCCTAATTGGACCCAAAACTCCTGTAGAAATAAAGTTTGTGGCCTCTTTAAAATGTTGTTGACTACGCTGCCATTGTCCTACTTGTACAACGTTACCATATCGTTCTTGAGCTGCCACCATAGCGTTGCATTCCCCAATAGAATTTCCAATAGGCTTTTCACAATACACATGTTTGCCAGCCTCTGATGCATGAATCATCATAAGGGCATGCCAATGATCTGGAGTGCCAATTACAATTGCATCAATATTTTTTTGATCCAATAATGCTCTGTAATCTGAAAAGGTTTTTACTTTTATTCCTAGGGTTTCTAACTCTTTATTTCGCTTTTCTAAAACGTTTTGGTCGACATCACATATTGCGGCCAGTTCTACTCCTGGTATTTTTAAAAGGGATTTTGTATCCGCCCAACCCATACCATTGATTCCTATGGCACCAATTCGGATTCGATCATTGGATCCTAAGATTGGATGGGATTGAGAACCAATAGAAAGCGAGGGAAAAACTAATCCTGCTCCTGTAATTAGTGAAGCTTGTTTGATAAATTCTTTACGTCTCATGATGTGGGTATCGTTTAAATTCTTTATTAAAATAGGCAAATTGTGTCAGCTAATGAAATATTTTTTTCGTGGAGTATCTCTTTTAAAATCCTTCAAATGTTAATTTTTTGTATTTTGGAGAAATTTTGGATCAAATGGAGACGATAATTGCATATTTTGAAACGATCCCTTCTACACATCGCAGTCTAATTTTAGTGGGTGGGTTAAGTTTTTTTTGGATTTTGGAAGGAAATTTTTCCTTATTCCGTTTTAAATATAAAAAATGGAAACACGCACTTCCAAATTTGTTTTTTACGCTCACTACAGTCCTTATCAATTTTGTTTTGGCATTTCTTTTATTGAATACTTCCGATTGGGTTGTATCCAATCAGTTTGGAGTCTTACATTGGATTGTTGAACTTCCGCTATGGGCAGAAGTGGTTCTCGGTGTGCTTCTTTTAGATCTTATAGGTGCCTATGCGCCGCATTGGGTAGAACACAAGGTAAAGCCTCTTTGGATGATTCATTTGGTGCACCACAGCGACCATCATGTGGACACCACAACCGCCAACCGTCATCATCCGTTAGAAAGTTTTATTCGATTTGGATTTACCCTTCTGGGCGTATTCCTTGTCGGGGCAAATATTGGAATCATCATGTTGTACCAATCACTTTCTTTGATTGCTACCCAGTTTACTCATGCCAATATCAAACTTCCTAAAAAAGTGGATTTGTACTTGAGCTATTTTTTAGTCTCTCCAGATATGCACAAAACACACCACCACTTCCGTTTGCCTTATACGGATTCAAACTTTGGAAATATTTTTTCTATTTGGGATCGATTGTTCGGAACCTACCTTCCATTTGATCGGGAAAAGCTTGTATATGGTGTAGATGTATTTTTTGATGAAGAAGCTAATGGTAAAATAGGTCATCTTTTAAAGCAACCCTTACAGCGCTACTCAAAACCTACATTAACTCCAAAAACGGAACACTAACTTAAAATATTTACCATTTCAGATAGCGGATGCGAACTTTGTTCTCCCGTTTCCATATTCTTTAGTACAAAGGATTTCTGGTCTAATTCTTCGGAACCAATAAGAACTACTTTATTAATTTTTTTAGCATTTGCGTAGCCTAGTTGCTTTTTTAATTTTGCTTCGGTAGGATACAACTCACATGAGATATTTCGGTTCCTGAGTTTATGAAGATGCGAATAGGAAGCTTGAACCGCTACTCCTCCAAAATTGGCAAATAACACTTGTGGACTCTCCAGCAATGTCTTGGGAAAAAGATCTAAAGCCTCCATCACCAAATAGATGCGTTCAAAACCAAAAGAAATTCCAATTCCACTCATGTTTTTTAATCCAAAAACACCTGTCAGGTCGTCATAGCGACCTCCTCCACCTATGGAACCCATTTTCACTCGAGCTGGAGGTGCTACTTCTACAATCATTCCTGTATAGTAATGTAAGCCTCGTGCTAGAGTTAAATCAAATTTCAAGTTGGTGGCTTGTAGTGGATTATCCTTGAATTGCGTATGGATAAATTCTAATTCTTTAATCCCTTCCAAACCTGAGGGTTGCTTAGACAAAAGTTTTTTTAAGCCGTTGAGCTGGTCTTCCATATCTCCCTCTAGGGAAAGGAGTTGATCTAGTATTTTTAGTGATTGTTCATCAAATCCTTTTGTAGTCAATTCTTTAAAAACCCCTTCTGTTCCAATTTTATCTAGTTTATCTAGAGCTACAGTAAAATCAACCAAGCTAGATTCGGCACCTAGAAGTCCTGCGATTCCAGCTAAAATTTTTCTATGATTGACTTTTAAAACAACGTCCGGAACGGCTAAGTCTGCAAAAGCTCTATCGTATAAGGATAACACTTCGATCTCTTGCCAAAGGGAACGCTCTCCTACGATATCAGCATCGCATTGATAAAACTCTTGAAATCTGCCGTGTTGAGGTCGGTCTGCACGCCATACAGGCTGAATTTGATACCTGCGAAACGGAAAAGTAATTTCGTTTTGGTGCTGTGCTACATATCGCGCAAAAGGAACTGTAAGATCGTATCGCAAAGCTTTTTCTGATACAGATCGGATAAACTTTTGATTCTCTCCTTGAAACAAGGCTTCGGTATCTGCTTTTTTGATTTTGTCCCCTGAATTTAAAATCTTAAATACCAGACGATCCCCTTCTTCACCATACACACCAGTAAGTGTTTCCAGCCGTTCAAAGGTAGGGGTCTCAATGGGACTAAATCCAAAACACTCAAAGGCTTTTTGGAGGATGTTTTTTAAATGGTTTCTCTTAGCTAATTCTTCTGAAGAAAAGTCACGAGTACCTTTAGATGTAGCGGGTTTTATTGGCATATATGCTATTGTGATACAAATATCTTCTATTTTGGCGAATTGAAAAAATAACTTTGCAATAGGTTAAACCTTTGCCCTTCGGAAAGAACCGCTCCTTTTTTTAAATAATCGTAGATAAATTCATTCCGTGAGGGCTGATAAGTCTTCGAGGCACGTAATATTTCAACTTGATTAGATTCCAACTGACCAAGAATTTTTTCGAATCCTGCTACTGTAGAAAGATCAGCCAATGTAGGGTCTATTTTAATAATTAATGCCTCTACTCTATCCGCATTAGTTTGAAAAAGAAAAATTTGTTCGGGAGTGGTAAACTCTAAATAACTACATTTTGAAATCACCTTATCCCAAACGAGATCGCTAAAGTCGCATAGAAGATTTTCAATTCTATCTGGTTCTTCATGTTTTATTAGATCCCACGCCTGTTTATTTATTCCTTGAGTCGCCAAGAAAATCGCAAACTCTTCGTGCATTTCATGAAACTGCGCTTCGGAAAGTTTGTGATATCGCATTCAGCAAAAGAAATAAAAAAACCCACAATAAAGTGGGTTTGTCAATTAGGCTTTTGTATCGGCTGTGACTTCAAATGGAAATTCGAAGCTAACCTCTCTGTGTAATCTAATGGTGGCTTCGTATTTGCCAAGTCGTTTTATCGTCTTTCCTGGAAGAGAAATGTGTTTTTTATCAATCTCAGCAGTTTTGGCACTTATCGCAGTAGCTAAATCGGCATTAGTAACGGATCCAAACAACTTGTCCCCAGAACCTACCTTGGAGGCGATTTTAATTTCAAGTGCCTTGATTTCGTCACCTCTTTTGTTGGCTGCGTCAATAATTGATTTTTCTTTAAAGGCACGTTGCTTTAAATTTTCAGCTAAAACTTTTCTAGCAGATACTGTAGCAATCACAGCTTTCCCTTGAGGGATTAAAAAATTTCTACCGTAACCGTTTTTAACACTCACAATATCGTCTTTAAATCCAAGATTTTGAACGTCTTCTTTTAATATTAATTCCATGATGAGTGTTTTATTATTTCAACATATCAGCCACATATGGCATCAAGGCCAAATGGCGGGCTCTTTTGACTGCTACAGATACTTTTCGCTGATATTTCAACGAAGTTCCTGTAAGTCGTCTTGGTAAAATTTTACCTTGCTCGTTAACAAATTTTAAAAGGAAGTCTGGATCTTTATAATCCACATACTTGATTCCGCTACGTTTGAAACGACAGTACTTCTTTTGTGTAGAAGTATCGATGTTAAGAGGAGTAAGGTAACGGATTTCACCTTCTTTTTTTCCTGAATTTTGTTCTTCTATCTTCGACATAATTTAAGATTTTGCTTTGTTTCGTTTCTTTCTTTTTTCAGCCCATGCTAGTGCATGCTTGTCTAATTTGACCGTTAGATAACGCATGACGCGTTCGTCACGGCGAAATTCAACTTCTAATGCTGAAACAGCATCATTAGGTGCAGCAAATTCAAAAAGATGATAGAAGCCACTCTTCTTATTTTCAATCGGATAGGCCAGCTTTTTAAGACCCCAGTTTTCCTGATTTGACAGGGAACCTTTGTGTGTCTTAATAAAGTCTATGTACTTTTGAACTGCTTCCTCTATCTGTGTTTCAGATAGAACGGGATTTAAAATGAAAACAGTTTCGTAATTGTTCATATTCTTAATTTTGGTTGGCAAAAATACGCTTCTATCGGGATAAAGCCAAATAAATTTAGAAAATTAAATGTCCTTTTCCCAAGTATTTTGTTTTTGCTTGTGTGGTGAGTCGTCAATTGATGCATTCATTGATATGCCTTTATTCAAAAAGATTTTAAATTTTAATTTATTTACTAAATAAATTTGCATTAGTAAATTATTATACTATTTTTACATCACCTGAACATAAGTAGGTTAAGTTCATGGTAAGATTTGGGGCAAAA
>JAFMLQ010000003.1 GCA_017852075.1 Flavobacteriaceae bacterium
GGGGATATCACATGTAATTTGATCCATCGAAAGAAGTAATTATATCATAAAATGATATCGGTCAATTCAATGACAGACCAAAAATGGTTATATTTATAAGTATTCCATTTTTCAATTGTTGACACCAATAGTGTGTGGTCACATACAAATGAGGTGTACGACAGCATTCAAAATTCCCCTCTATGAAAACTGTATTACTTGTTTTTGCTAAAGCTCCTATTACTGGGGAAGTAAAGACACGTCTTGGGGAAAAAATAGGTATGGAAGCATCGAAGTGGGTCTATGAAAAGTTGCTCTTACGCACTTCTCAAATTTCAAAAAAAAGCAAACTCAAAACGGTTGTTTTTTACAACAAAATCACAGAGGGTAAGAACCCTTATTTCCGCCATGCTAAAGATCATAAAGTACAATCAGGATCCGATTTAGGCGAAAAAATGCAAGCTGCGTTTCTATGGGCTTTTGACCAAGGCTACCAAAAAGTGTTACTCATAGGTAGTGATTTGTGGTCGCTCCACGAAAGCACATTGCTAGAAGCAGAATACGCTTTAGATCAACATGATATTGTCATCGGCCCTTCCTATGACGGTGGCTACTACTTACTGGGAATGAAGAAAATGAATACAGAAATTTTTAAGGATATTCCCTGGAGTACCCCTCAGGTTTTTAGAAAAACAATACTCAAGATTTCTGAAAAATCCATTCATCATCTTGAGATTGCAAACGATGTAGACAATCTTGAAGATTTAAAGGCCAATGCTTCTCTTTTTATCAGCTACCAAAAATGGATTGCTAAAAATTGTTAAAGGGCTAGTCCCCTACCCATAAATCTGTTACTTTTAAAATAAAAAAATGTCGTATCTCGAAACTACTATAGATGTTTACAAAGAAGCTGCTCTTACACCAGATGTAGGTCTGTGTTGTACTACGAGTCCCATTTGGCAATTTCCGGGCTTATCCATCCCCACAAAAATGCAAGAAATGAACTATGGCTGTGGGAGCACTGTACACCCAAGGGACTTAGTAGGGAATCCAAAGATACTCTATGTGGGCGTAGGGGGAGGGATGGAACTCCTTCAATTCAGTTATTTTTCCCGTCAAAAGGATGGGGTTATTGGAGTGGATGTAGTGGATGAAATGCTCGAAGCCTGTGCTGCTAATTTTGAGGAAGCAAAAAAAGAAAATCCCTGGTTTCAACCCGATTTTGTGCGATTAGCAAAAGGGGATGCACTCGCCTTACCTGTAGAAGACGCTAGTGTAGATGTGGCGGCGCAAAACTGCTTGTTCAATATTTTTAAAACCGATGAATTAAAACGTGCTTTAAAAGAAATGTATCGGGTGTTAAAGCCAAACGGTCGCCTGGTAATGAGTGATCCCATTTGTGAACAACCCATGAACGAAACCCTCCGCAACGACGAACGCCTTAGGGCATTGTGCCTTTCAGGCTCCCTTCCGCTAAATACCTATTTGGAAATGCTTACCGAAGTAGGCTTTGGCACCATCGAAGTTCGTGCGAGAAGACCCTATCGAATTTTAGACCCTTCACATTATCCTACCAAAGAAACTTTATACATCGAAAGTGTAGAAGTCTGTGCCATCAAAGATCCTATGCCTGAAGATGGACCCTGTATTTTTACAGGAAAGAACGCTATCTATTTTGGCTCCAATGATTTTTTTGATGATGGAAAAGGTCATGTATTGCTTCAAAATCAACCTATAGCCATATGCGACAAAACTGCAAATGCACTGGCTCAACTCAATCGCGATGATCTTTATCTCTCAGCCGCTACCTTTCATTATGACGGTGGCGGATGTTGTTAACCCTTAAATATCTTATGATGAAATACATTAGCCCTCTTCTTTTATTCTTTTTTTGCTTCTCTGCGATAGCTCAAAAAAACATTCACCACCGCTGGAATAACCAACTTCAAAAATACGTGTCTGAAGCAGGTACAGTCGACTACAAATCTTGGCAGAATGATCAAGAAAATTTAGAAGCCTACCTTGAAACCCTAGCCCAATTTCCCCCTTCAGAAAACTCTTCCAAAAATCACAAATTGGCTTATTGGATCAATGCATACAACGCTCTGACGGTACAGCTCATTTTAAAAAATTACCCCTTAAAAAGCATCAAAGAAATCAAATCTCCTTGGGATAATCCGATTTTTAGTACGGGGGGAAACCAATACAGTTTGGGTGATATCGAACACAAAATTTTACGAAAAATGGACGAACCTCGAATACATTTTGCCATCAATTGTGCTTCGGCTTCTTGTCCCAAATTACTGAATAGTGCCTTTCAAGAAAAGCAGCTTGAGCAGCAGCTAGTAGAAGTAACCCAGTCTTTTTTAAAAGATCCCACAAAAAATATAATCCAGCCGGATCAATTAGAACTTTCCAAAATTTTCCTTTGGTTTGGCAAAGACTTTGGTTCTAAAGCCGATCTCCTTTCTTTTATTGCAAAATTTAGCGGCGTTAGCTTGGATCGTCCAAAGATCGACTATCTCACATATGACTGGAGCCTCAACGAATAAAATCAACCTCTCCATTATTGTGCCCGTTCTCAACGAGAGACACTACATCAACTCATTTGTTGCCCATTTGGAAGCCCAATGGCAGGAACCTAGAGAACTGATTTTTGTAGATGGCGGTAGTACTGACGGCACTTGGGAATGGTTACAAAAGCAGCAGCTAACCTCGTATCGCAGTCCACAAGGCAGGGCTGTTCAATCCAATACAGGAGCCCACCACGCAAATGGCAACCTATACTATTTTGTCCATGTAGATAGTACACTTCCCTACCATTTTGACCATGCCCTTTTGCAAGCTCATTACAATGGAGCTACCGCAGGTTGCTTTCAACTTGAATTTGATTCTAAGCACTGGTTATTGCAGTGGGCTGCTGCGGGTAGTCGATGGAATCATCTGTTATGTCGTGGAGGAGATCAATCCCTTTTCATTACGAAAAAGCGTTTTGAAACTTTAAAGGGTTTTAATCACCACTACAAGGTTTGTGAAGACCTTGAGCTAATTAAAAGACTTTACCAACAGGGAAGTTTTAAAGTACTCCCACAAAAGATAAGAACCTCTTCTCGTCGATTTCATCAAAATGGAATACTGCGTCTTTTGATACATTTTGGCGTACTCCATCTCACACATTGGTGTGGTGCAGGTCCTCAATTTCTTTATCGCTATTACCGTTGGGCTGTACGCTAGGTAAGCTCCCCAATAATGAGATAATATGAACCAAAAATGGCAATGTAAATTAAGCCACAAGAGACGAGCCAGATGATGAAATAAAGACTCCCCGAGAACCAATCAAATCCGGTTCGGAATTCTTTTAAAACTCGTACTAAAACAACAATACAGCACAGTGTAAAGAGGATAGAAAGTAGGATGATCATAAAAATTGGGTTTTACTAATTAGGGGTTTATATTGTTTGATGCGTACGGCTTTTCCAAAAAAGAATTTCCAATGATATACACTCAAATGTACCCAAGAGTTTGGATTTTTGGTACAAAACAAAATGGACTAGGGTATGTTGTAGGTGTTGAAAATTTAGGGCAGAAAACATCAGCTAATGGTGTTACAGGTTTTGATTAAATCAGGCAGTACATATTCCCACCCTTGTTGACATTTTTTTTGTTGATTTGCACCATCTTTGAGAGTGCTAAAATCTCCTTGTTCAATACGAAGTAGCGTCCCCTCTGATTGAGACTCTAAATAAAAGTGTAGTTCAGAAACTTCAGAATCGTGATCTTTGGTGGGCTTATGGAAAATCGTAAAGGCCAAATGAAAATAGGGTTCATACACCAAAACTTTTGCAGTGACATGATCTTCCCAACTACCTTCTTTGTTTTTAGCTCTCCAAACTGCAGTTCCTCCAGGGAGCCATTCGGCATGTAATTGACACTGATATATATATTTTTCAGTGAGTTTGGGTTCCGTCAAAACCTTCCAGACTGTTTCTTGGGTAGCCTCAATAGTGGCGGCAACTTTCGCCCAAGTCAAGAAATCCTTTGAAGATCTCATGAAAAAAGGGGTTGAGGTTTAAGAAAAAAGAATAGGATTGCGGAAAGAAAGGTCTGCATAAGACTTAAGATTTGGTTAAACTAAAGTACAAATTATTTTTTTGTTCTAAAAGCTCTAACTTAGCCTTATGCAGAAAAAAATCACCCCAAAATCGATCGTTATCATTGGAAATGGAATTTCTGGAATCACTGCTGCACGACATATTCGCAAATATTCAACGCATCAAATTACAGTTATTTCCGAGGAACATCCTTATTTTTTTTCTCGAACGGCACTAATGTATGTGTACATGGGGCACATGAAGTTTGAACATACCCAGCCCTATGAAAGTCATTTTTGGAAAAAAAATAGAATCACGTTAAAGCAAGGTCGTGTTGAAATGGTAAATACGAAAAACAAAACACTTCAGTTTACCAACGGGGAAGAATTGGTATATGACAGTTTGATTTTAGCCACAGGAAGCAAGCCTAATAAATTTGGATGGAAAGGACAGGATGCTAAAGGGGTTATGGGACTCTACCACAAACAAGACTTGGAAACACTGGAACACTATGCGCCCAACTCCAATGTATGTAAACGCGCCGTAATCGTTGGAGGAGGATTGATCGGGATTGAGTTGGCAGAGATGTTACACTCCCGTCATATCCCAGTGACTTTTTTGGTTCGAGAAAACAGCTTTTGGAATGGAGTACTCCCCGAACGAGAGTCAGAAATAATCAATCGAGAAATACGCGAAAAGGGAATAGATTTAAGACTTAATACAAATCTCAAAGAAATTATAACCGATGAAAATGGACAAGTACGAGGAATTATTACTGCAGAAGATGCAGAGGAAATCCCATGCAACCTAGTAGGACTTACAGCTGGAGTTTCGCCTAATATTTCTTTTTTAGCGGGTTCAGGTATTAAAACCAACCGAGGGGTTTTAGTCAATCGTTATCTGGAGACCAATATTCCTGACATTTATGCAATCGGTGATTGTGCAGAACAGCAGGAACCCATTGGAGAACGACGCTCTATAGAAGCTGTTTGGTATACTGGACGCATGATGGGAGAAACGGTAGCTCAAACCCTGTGTGAAAATCCAAGAACTTACAATCCGGGACATTGGTTTAACTCAGCTAAGTTTTTTGACATCGAATACCAAACTTACGGTTGGGTAGGGTCAGTGCCCAAAAAAGAGGAGGCCCGTTTTTATTGGGAACATCCTTCTGAAAAAAAATGTATTCACATAAATTTTGACCAGAAGTCACGAAATTTTTTTGGAATAAACACCTTTGGAATACGATTGCGACATCCCTTTTTTGATCGAGCACTTCAAGAGGGTGAAACCGTAGACTATGTATTGGAACACTTTGCGGATGCCAATTTTGATCCTGAGTTTTATCCGCAATATGAGCAGGAAATCGTAAATCAATTCAATCGAGAACAAAACACCCAAATCCAGCTAAAAAAGAAAAATTGGAAACGATTTTTTTCAAATACTCCTTAAAGATCATGAAAACAGTGCAAAAAATTGGGCTCAGTATTTTTCTATCAGGACTTTTGGTCTTTGTCTCTTTGTTGTTTGTAGGTACTTATAAGCTAACTCCCGCTCACTTTGAGCAAGTGGTTCAGAGTAAAGGCATCAAAAGCGAAGTGATCATTTCAGAATTCAACAATAAGATCGTTGGAAAATCCTTTTCAAATTCCCATGCTTTTTCTTCGGCACTCATCACAGCACTAGACCAGGCCAACGCAACCCATAAAAAGAAGCGCGAATGGGATAAAGTCATTTGGAGTAAACCCCACAGTTTTGCTTATGACCTAATCAAAAGTATGGAAGAAGGTGAAGTAGCCCAAAACAAAGTGCTTTATTGGTGGCTTACTTTTGGATTGGGTATTTTAGGGTCCTTACTTTTTATTTTACCAAATGTTATTTTACTAGGCCCTCCAGGCATAAAAAATAATGGTGTTTGGCATAGCAAAGCGACCAATCGTGGATGGATTGGGTGGATGACATTCCTTTTTTTAGTAGGCTTTTACATCCTTTTGTACTTCTACCCCAACTACATTGTCAACTGGGTTTATTTGGTGGACCCCATTAGCATTAAGATTAGTGGCAATCCCGCAAGCCAGTGGTTCCTTTATGGCTTTTTATATTGTGTGGTAATGACAGTAATGGCAATACGGATGTATATTAAATACCGAGACAACAAATACCAAATTTTGAGGACGACTTCCGTTTTATTTTTTCAGATTGTTTTTGCTTTTTTAATTCCGGAAATTTTAGTGCGCTTTGAACGTCCATGGTACGATTTTAAAAATGCCTTTCCATTGGATTATGATTTCTTTTTCAGTTGGAATCTCAAACAACTTATTTCTGAAGGTGGGTTTGGACTTTTTATTTTGGTATGGGGCATCGTTCTCACTTTGGTCATCGTCCCTGTAATGGTCTATTTTTTTGGCAAACGTTGGTATTGTTCTTGGGTATGTGGTTGTGGAGGTTTGGCAGAAACTCTTGGAGACCCCTACCGACACCTCTCCAACAAATCTGTGGGGGCATGGAAATTAGAACGTTGGATGGTACACGGTGTTTTGGTTTTTGCCTTGGTGATGACGGGATTTACACTTTACAGTTATTTTAGTGGAGCTTCTACTGTAGTGGGTATCAAAACTCAAAACTTACAAGACACCTATGGCTTCCTGATCGGTTCCGTTTTTGCAGGAGTCATTGGTACGGGTTTTTATCCCATTTTTGGAAATCGGGTATGGTGTCGTTTCGGTTGCCCCCTAGCAGCATATCTTGGAATTGTACAACGTTTTAAATCGCGTTTTCGCATTACGACCAATGGTGGACAATGTATTTCTTGTGGCAATTGCTCTACCTATTGCGAACAAGGGATCGATGTACGAGCCTACGCTCAAAAAGGAGAAAACATCGTTAGAGCAAGCTGTGTAGGTTGTGGGATCTGTAGTGCAGTCTGTCCTCGTGGAGTACTTAAATTGGAAAACGGTCCTGAACAAGGACGAATCAATCCTACCGAAATCTTATTGGGTAATGATGTGGACCTGATCCAACTTCTCAATCAAAAATAGTTTATCCCTCTTATCGCTTTGTAAACCCAGCTGCATTAGATACTTTTATACCGATGACAAAAATTGCTGTAATCATACCCGCTTTTAACGAAGTTCATTCTATTGGAAAGGTGGTTGCAGCAATTCCAAACACCGTATACAAAATCGTTGTCGTAGATAATGCCTCTACAGATGCTACCGCTCAAGTTGCAGAAAGTCACGGTGCTGTGGTACTCCATGAAAAACAGAAAGGCTATGGTTATGCTTGTTTAAAAGGAATAGCTCATCTCCAAGAAGACCCTCCAGAGATTGTGGTGTTTTTAGACGGTGATTATTCAGATTATCCCGAAGACTTAGACCAACTCGTTGATCCGATTATAGAAGGAACTGTACTCTTTTGTCTAGGAGCACGAGATAAAAAATTAAGAGAACCAGGAGCGCTCACTCCACAACAAGTTTTCGGAAATGCCTTGGCATGCCTTCTAATGCGGTGGCTCTACCAAAGTAATTTTACTGATTTGGGTCCTTTTCGAGCGATTCGTTGGCAGACATTGCAAAGTCTGGAAATGCATGACAAAACCTACGGTTGGACCGTAGAAATGCAGTTGAAAATCTTAAGAAGAAAACTGCCTTATTCTGAAATTCCTGTGCGCTACCGAAAACGGATTGGAGTTTCTAAAGTTTCTGGTACTGTAAAAGGAACCCTCTTGGCAGGCTATAAAATACTAACTTGGATTGGTAAATTTTATTTCTCCAAAT
Source organism: Flavobacteriaceae bacterium (assembly GCA_017852075.1). Classification (GTDB taxonomy): domain Bacteria; phylum Bacteroidota; class Bacteroidia; order Flavobacteriales; family Flavobacteriaceae; genus MS024-2A. The sequence continues at coordinate 7,847 of JAFMLQ010000003.1, forward strand.
GGAAATAACGGGAACTCTTATTTTACAAATGCTAGCCATAGGTGTATTGGGAATCTACATTCTCAGCCTGACAATGATCTTCTTATACAGCCTTACCCAATTGAATATGTTGCGGTTTTATCTGCGTCGACTAAAACAAGAAAAAAACACCCCCTCACTCCCCAAAAACCTACCAAAAGTCACTGTACAACTCCCCTTGTATAATGAATACTATGTAGTGGAACGTCTGCTGGAATGTATTGTAGCTCTCGATTATCCTCAAGAACTTCTTCAAATTCAAGTGTTGGATGATTCTACCGACGAATCCCTGGCTTTAAGCCAACGTTTGGTTAAAGCCTACCAAAAAAAAGAGATTCCAATAGAACTCATTACTCGAACTGACAGAGTGGGCTTTAAAGCAGGAGCTCTAAAACACGGATTAAGTCAAGCATCGGGTGAATACATTGCCATTTTTGATGCTGACTTTTTACCGCAAACGGATTGGCTTTTGAAAACCATCCCCCATTTTCACAACCCAAAAACCGGAGTTGTACAAACCCGTTGGGGACATCTGAATCGCAACCACTCTATTCTAACGGAAGTGCAAGCCTTTGCCCTAGACGCCCATTTTCTCTTAGAACAGGTAGGACGTAACCAACAACAACATTTTATAAATTTTAATGGTACCGCAGGAATTTGGCGGAAAAGTTGCATTTTAGATGCAGGCAACTGGGAAGGGGACACCCTCACCGAAGATCTTGATTTAAGCTATCGTGCGCAACTAAAACACTGGAAGTTTACTTATTTGGATGATGTGGTCACCCCTGCTGAACTTCCCATCACAATGGATGCAATTCGCTCTCAACAATTCCGATGGAATAAAGGAGGAGCCGAGAATTTTAGGAAAATAATTCGAAATGTATTTCAAGCAAAAGGGCATTCCACATGGACTAAAATCAATGCGTTTTTTCACTTGCTCAACAGCACAATGTTCTTAAATGTATTCTTGGTGGCCTTTCTTAGCGTACCAATACTTTTTATAAAAGCTGCCTATCCAGAATTGAATTGGATTTTTAACCTCAGTGCTTTATTTATTATAAGTACACTTATTTTTTTTAGTTGCTATTGGTTTGTTCACAAGCGTATTTTTGGAGGTGGAGTTCAGTCCTTATTGGAATACATCAAACGCTTTTTAAGCTTTTACAGTTTGATCATGGGTTTTTCTATTCACAATTCAATTGCAGTTTTGGAAGGTCATTTAGGTAAAAAAAGCGCTTTTATTCGCACTCCAAAATTCAACCAAAACACAAGTCAAACTCAACTAAAAAAACACAAGTATGCAAAAAATAAAATTTCTATGTACTCTTTTTTAGAGATTGCTTCTGCTCTTTATTTTGTTTTTGGAATGGGCGCTGCCTTTTACGTGGTTCCTGATGGAGATTTTGGATTGTTTGTCTTTCATCTTTTCCTTTTTATTGGATTTGCAAGTATTAGCTTTCACGATTTAAAGGAAGTCCGATGAGCCTATTCTCTAAAACCCTATCTCAATGGACTCTCCCACTTCTTCTTTTTTTTGGGTTTTATTCAATTGCCCATGGGTTACAACGAACCGAAACGATTCCCTTGTTGGCTACCTACAGTGGTCTGTTTCTTGTGCTCTGGATTTGGATTAGAAATTACAGTAGCTTGTGGAATATTTTTATAATTGGCTTGATCTGTCGTCTCCTATTTTGGAATCATATCCCAGCACTCTCACAAGATTTTTATCGATTTATTTGGGATGGAAATATCCAGCTCTTGGGAATTAATCCTTTTCGTTTTACACCAAATGAGTTGATCGATTTAATTGACTTTCCCAATGCACAACTACTCTTTGAAAAAATGGGGAGTCTCAGCAACGAAAACTATTCCAATTACCCTCCTTTGAGTCAATACCTTTATCAAGTGATGGCCTATTTTAATAACGATGACATTCGCTTTCCTGTTGTGGCATTACGGGGGCTTTATCTTATAGGAGAAATCTTTCTTTTTTTTGGTGCCAAATCTCTGTTGGAACGGATGGAACTTCCTACAAGTTACCTCAGCTGGTATTTTTTAAATCCACTCGTGATCGTGGAAGGGTTTGGTAACCTTCATGGAGAAAGTTTAATGCTTGCATTTACCTTATTTGCTTGGTTGTTTTGCCTAAAGAGAAAACCGCTACTAGGAGGTTTGTTTATGGCATTGGCCATTGGCACTAAATTACTACCCTTACTTTTAATCCCGTTCTTTTTTCGCTATTTGGGAATTCGAAAATTTACCATTTTCGGGGTGAGTATTTTAGGGTTTTCAGTATTGCTTTGGATCCCATTTTGGGAAGGAAAAATGTTGGAAAACTATACCCAAACCATTCAACTTTGGTTTACCACCTTTGAATTTAACGGAAGTCTTTACAATATTGTTCGCGCTATAGGATATGAAGTCAAAGGGTATAATATCATTCGAAAATTAGGAAAAATTACCCCGTTCATTACCCTAGGTTTGGTGCTTCTTTTTTCTCTTTTTAATTCCAACCGCTGCCCCCAACAAATCTTCAAGAGTATGCTTTTTTTCCTTAGTTGTTATTTTTTTATGGCGACTACGGTACATCCTTGGTATATCATCAATCTGATTTTCTTGGGAATCATTTCTGGCTACATCTATCCTATCCTTTGGAGTCTGGTTGTTTTTTGGAGTTATAGCGCTTATGGCGTAGAAGTAGTTGAGGAAAAAATAGGTTGGCAGTTAGGGGCTTACCTTCTAGTCTATGGTTGCTTTTTTTATGAGCTTTTTAAAGGACGTTTAGGGCATCATCTTCAAAAATCCAACTTCTTTAGTGTTTAGCCTGCGCCAATTCCCTCGTGGAAGTTCCTTTTTGGTCATTCCGCCATATACCACTCGATCCATTTGAATTACTTTAGCTCCCACTGCTGCAAAAAGCTTGACTAAAACTGCTGGACTTAGAGAATGCACCTCTACACCCACTTCTTTTTTAGACTTTCCTTGGATATGACTAATCACACTGACCTTCTGCATTTTTTCAAAAACCAGTTGACCCGTCTTTAACTTTTCCATCATTTCCTTTGTGATATTTTGATCTAAAACCACTTGATAGATCATAGGAATTGAAGAAGAATTGTTTAGTTTTTTTCGCAGTACCTCATCATTGGTAAAAAGTAAAAGTCCTGTCATGGGTCTGCCCATATCCCCTACAGGTGGCACTTTAAATTGTACTGCATTTCGAATTAACTCCTGTACAGATTTATTTATCTTTCCCCCTTGAGAAGTGGCCACAAAACCTTTGGGTTTGTTCAGCAACAGATATACTGGTGGAGCTTGCTGTATCCGAGCACCATCGTATTTCACTTCGTCAGAAGATTGGACTTGATATCCCATCTCAGTCACCGTCTTACCATTGATCTGAACCAATCCCATTTTGATGAATTCATCTGCTTCTCTTCGGGAACAAATCCCTGCATTAGATAAGAACTTGTTTAACCTTATGGTTTTACCAGCAGAAGTACTCTCCTGTTTTGAATGTGTTTTTTTCATATTCACTGAATCGCCTTTAGCGCTATAGATTTTGATAGACCAGGGCAATGCTTAAAACTCCAATCAAAATCCAAAATTTAATTAAATTATGAGTCCAAAGGTACGCCTTTTGATCTTGAGCACGCCATAAGAAAATCAAAACGAAACCCAAGAAGGGAATTCCCGCTATAAAAAAGTATTGCATCAATCCTAGAGACTCATGAATCAAATAATAACTAGGAATAAAACACAAAAGTACCACAAGGGTAATGATGGTTTTGGTAAAGGGTACGCTAAATACAGTAGGGAGGGTTTTATAACGCTGTACCCAATCCCCCTTAAAATTTTCTAAATCCTTAACAATATCTCTGGCTAAGATTAAAAAAAACAAATAGGCTGCATGGTAAAAAATTACTGTTTCAAAATTTTTAAGATATAGGGTTATTCCCCAAAAAGGGAAGATCATCAAAAGTGCCGAAAAGAGGTTGCTCAACCAAAATAGACGCTTGATTCCACTGCTGTAAAGCCAAATGGAAAGCATATAAAACAGAAAAAAAAGTACCGCTCGAAAGGAAACAACACTGGAAAATACCAAACCTATCATATTGAGTAAAAGGTAAAACACTAATTGTAGTTGTTGTGAAACCAAATGTTCTAAGATGTACTTTTTGGGACGATTGATTTGATCTTTGGCTGCATCGTAAAAGTTATTGATGATATACCCCGCAGCTGTAGTCAGGGCAGAGGCAGCGACAATACAAAAAAAAGGAAGGTCAAATACCAAATCCCACCAGCCCGTTTTTGGGCTTAAAATGTAGCGTGCAGTAAGGTATTGCGCAATGACTAAAATGACAATATTATATCCTCGAACTAAACTAAATAAGCTCAATAACTTTAAAAGATTGCGCTGAAGAGAACGAGAAAAAAGCATAGTCCCTTTTTAGAAACGATAGACTACTTCTAAGGGGTAGCCCTTTAAAGCTTTTTGTGCTATTTCAAAATCCTCTGCAAATCCTAGGATAAAACCTCCTCCACCAGATCCACAAAGTTTAAGATAGTAGTCGTTCGATTCAATTCCTTTTTGCCAAAGTTGACGAAACCTATTCGGAATCATAGGCTCAAAATTATTGAGCACTAAAGCGGATAACGATTTGATATTCCCAAAGAGTGAGTTTAGATTTCCTTGAAGAAAATCTTCGATACAGGCGTCCGAATATTTAATGAATTGATCTCGCATCATATTACTGAATGCTTCTTGCTTCATATTTTCCATAAAAATGGAAACCATGGGTGCGGTTTCGCCACTCGTACCACTATCAATCAAAAAAACAGCTCCTTTACCAGAAGTTTGCTGAGAGGGAATTCCTGTAGTTTCAATGTGTTCTTTCGAATTGATCAAAATCGGCAAACTCAAATAACTGTTTAACGGATCTAAACCAGAGGATTTTCCATGAAAAAAAGACTCCATTAAACCAAATACTTTTTTGAGGTACTGCAATTTTTCTTTGGTAAGGTTTTCTAAGACCGTTATTTTACAAATAGCATATTGGTCATAAATTGCAGCCACCAACGCTCCACTGCTTCCCACACCATAACCCTGAGGAATACTACTGTCAAAATACATTTTCTGATCTAGATCACGATCTAATCTATTCCAATCAAAGTTGACGATTTCTGCATCTAAAGTCTTTAAATAAGCAGCAAAAGCTTTAAGTTTTATGTGCGATGCTTCATTGACTTGTGTCTGCTGATCTGGAATTTTTAGTGCACCGCGATAAAAATTATAAGGAATGGATAAGGCTTTGGAATCTTTGATAATTCCATACTCTCCAAAAAGTAAAATTTTTGCAAAAAATAAAGGTCCTTTCATCTTTTTTGAATCACTTTAAAACCTCTAAAAAGTTGTTTTAGGTTGTATAGTAATATTTAAACAAAGTTACACTTTTTTGCGCCTTCTCCAACTTGGTCGAGCAAGTACTGGCCCTTTTCACAAAACACTGCGAGCTCCTCTTCAATGAATGTATTGACTTGTGCTTTAAATTCAAGTGGGTAGAGTAAATGAACATTTGCACCAGCATCCAAGGTAAAACATATAGGAACCTTCTGACTCACCCTAAACTCTCTAATTTTTTCTATAATAGCAAGTGTATTGGGTTTTATCAAAATAAAATAGGGATTTGAAGTCAGCATCATGGCATGTAATGATAGAGCTTCTAACTCTACGACATCTACAAAGGTGTCTAAATCTCCTGCTTTCATGGTGGATGTCAATGCTTCCAGATTGGTTACGGCTTGTGAAAATCGTTGGGATGCAAAAGGATGTTGATGCATCAAATCGTGTCCTTGAGAGCTTGAAACCGCTTTTGTTCCTTTATCCACAAGCAGTATGGCGTCTTGATAGGTAGAAAATACAGGATGTAATTCTTCACCAAAAGGAAGAGCATAGAGATTGGAAGCCTTAGAAAAAATCTTATTTTCTCCCCAAACGGTAACAGGTCCTTGAATACTTCGCGCCGCGCTTCCGGACCCCAGTCGAGCGAGAAAAGAAGCTTTCTGATGAAAAAAATCGGTTTCCATAGAAGGAAATAGTTGAGTCTCCATATCCATCAGACACAATGCCAAGGCTGCCATCGCAGAGGCTGATGAAGCAATTCCGCTACTGTGAGGGAAAGTGTTTTTACTTTTTATGATCAATTCGAACCCATGAATCCAAGGAATATAGGATTCAATCCGTTTGAAAAAAGTCTGTAGTTTAGGTTTAAAATCAGGTTTGGGTATTCCTTCAAAATAAAAAGTGAAATCAAATTTTCCCAACTTTGAAGGCTGAAAAAAAACCTCCGTTTGGCTTACACTAGAGGAAAGCGTAAAACTTAAAGAAGGGTTTTTAGGTATTTGAGGTGCTGTTTTTCCCCAATACTTGATCAGTGCTATATTACTTGGTGCTTCCCAAAAAGCAGTAAATGGAATGGGAGTTCCTTTTTTTGCAATAAAATGGTTTTCATCCATATTGATTTCAAAGATAAGGCTTCAAATGCAATGTTTTGCTCCTTGATTCTTAGAAATGATTTTTTTCTATTAGTTTTAAGGACATGAAAAAGGTTAATTCTCAACTCATTCTAGCTTCTACATTAGGAGTCTTTCTTTCTCTAGGGGTAGGTTTTCTATCCAGTAGGGTTACTCAATCTGCCATTCCTACTTGGTATGTGACATTAGAAAAGCCTTTTTTCTCTCCTCCTAACTGGGTATTTGCTCCAGTTTGGACCGTATTGTATATTTTGATGGGAATTGCCGTTGGAAGGGTTTGGTTTTTTGGAAGAAGACACCGATGGGGTCAAACCGCACTCTATCACTTTATCGCACAATTAATATTCAACGGTTTATGGTCTTTGGTCTTCTTTGGTTTAAAAAATCCCTTATTAGGATTGTTTGTCATTTTAATCCTTTGGATTTTAATACAACGTACCCTTTTTTGGTTTCGATTAGTAGATCGAAATGCCTCCTATATGCTATATCCTTATTTGGCTTGGGTTAGTTTTGCTACGCTTCTCAACGCTGCAATTCTTTATTTAAATTAGTACTTCGGTTTGGGAATTCGTTCAGGGAAGTCCGTAATGACACCATCTACTCCCATGCCACTTATCAAGCCAATGTCGTCAGGTGCGTTTACCGTCCAAGGATAAATTTTAAAACCCGCTTGATGGATTTTAGTCACATTATCTGAATTGAGGGTTTTATAATTTGGATTGATGGCCACAGCATTTAATTTTAGTCCAATGGGAATGGCGTCTAAGGGATCATCTTCGGTGAGGATTGCAATGGGTACTTCTTGATTTGCTTGTCGGAAAAGGGTAAGTTCATCCCAGTTAAAACTCGAGATCAAGATCTTTTCTGGTGACCATTCCTCACGTTCAAAATACAACTGTAAAAGTGCATCGGTCTTTAACGCCGTTTGACTTCCTTTGAGTTCAATATTCAAAAACACACGTCCTCCGATTAAATCTAAAACTTCCTCTAGTGTAGGAATAGTAAAACCTTCTAATACCTCTATTCTCTTAATAGAATCCAAATCCAACTCTTCAATATACCCTGTTGCATTAGTTAGTTTTTCCAAAGTTTTGTCGTGAAATACGACCAACTCTCCACTAGCGCACTGAAACACGTCAATTTCTATACCATCTACCTCCAATTCAATGGCTTTCGCAATAGAAGGCAATGTGTTTTCAGCGAGATGACCTTTTGCACCACGGTGACCTATTACAAGTGGATTTTTTGGAGGAGCGCAAGTCGTCATAAGCACACTGAATAAAAGTATTAAATAGTCTTTATAATTTTTCATTTTTTTTTCAATTTAATCGATTCACAAATATAAATTTGAAAAAAATTATTTGATTAAAATCCAAAACTCCCAAGGCTTCATATCGTACTGATAAGAAGGTAAAAGACGTTTTGTTTTAAAATCCTGATACCGTTTAAAATCACCTTGGTAAGGCATGGTAAATTGGGCATAATTTTTACTCAAATTGGCAACTACCAATAAAGTGTCACCTTCTTTTCCTCGTTCAAAAGCGAGTATTTGATTGTCCAAGGTCGTATTGATCCGTTTAAAAGAACCGCTATTTTTACCTGTAGCTAAAGCGTTGTGATTGTTTTTTAATGCGCCCAACTGTTGTAAAAGTTGCATCGTCTTACCATGAAGTTTTGGAAAACTGTCTTTTTCAAAAAAGTGCAATCGTTTGTTGAGATCGTATTCTTGTCCTGAATAAATTAAAGGCATTCCTGGTAAAGTAAAATTCATTGCCATAAAGGCATGGTTAGCAGCTCCGAAGTTTTCTTTAATAGTTCCATTCCAAGAATTTTCATCGTGATTGGAAATGAAATTGATGAGAATGTTTTCGGGTTCATACAAACGATTGGTTCTTTGAATATGACGATGATAGTCCAAAACGGAGCTTCGGCCTTGTGCAACCTGCTTAGAAATTTGAAAGCCAGACCAGTCATAAGATGCATCAAATTTGCGAACCAAATCGATTCCTCCAGGATGATAAATGTCAGTTTCAGCCAATAGAAATAAAGGTTTTATCTCGCGTAGGGCTTTAAAAGTTTTATCGTAAAACGCTGGTGGGATGGCATAGGCTTGATCAATTCGATATCCATCAATATCGGTTTCTTTGACCCAATAGATCATAGCTTGCCTCAATTCTTCTCGCATGTCAAGATTGTTGTAATTCAGATCAGCTACATCCGTCCAGCCAAAAGATTTTCCTGTTCTAGAATCGATAGGACTAATAATTTCTCCCTTTCTATTCTTTAAATAGTACTCACTTTTTTCTTGAATCCAACGATGATCCCAACCCGTATGCCCAGGAACCCAATCCAAAATCACATAAATACCCAACTCGTGTGCTTTTTGAACTAAAGCCTTAAAATCCTCAAGCGTACCAAACTCAGGATTGACTTTTGTATAATCCGAAACAGCGTAATAGCTTCCCAAAGGTCCTTTACTCTTGATAGTAGAAATCGGATTGATGGGCATTAGCCAAAGAATTTTGACACCCATTTTTTGCAATACGGGTAGATCTTTTGCAAAAGCATTAAAAGTGCCTTCCTCAGAATATTGACGAATATTGGCTTCATACAATACAGCGTGAGCCACTACCTCCTCTGAAATGGGCTGGATAGATTCTAGTTGTATCGTTTTTTCTTTGGGTTTTCGAGCTTCTTCTTTTGGGTTTTGGCAAGAAAAAAAGATCGTCCCTAAAAGGAGAATTACAAACGGTTTCATTATTTCGGTTTTATTCGGTTTCCTAAGATATTTAGAAAAAATTAAAAAAATGAACTATTCTAGAGAGTTTAAATTAGGGGTGTTTTTTTTAGCAGTTTCATTATAATTTTAAACCTCAAGGGAATACAAAAAAGCGTATTGATTGTATAATTGATAGACTTCTGTCTGGCCACTTACTCTTCAGGAGCTATAGTTAGTCGTAAACCATCCAGCTCAGGTGTAAGGTAAATTTGACAACCCAAACGACTGTTTTCTTTAACATGAAATGCCTCGGACAGCATCGCTTCTTCATCTTCATTACGTTCTGGAAGTTTATGATCGCTTTCGATGTAAATTTGACAAGAAGCACAAAGGGCCATTCCACCACAGGTGCCCTCTACAGGAAACTCATAGGATTTACACACCTCCATTACATTCATTTGCATATCTGTAGGAGCGATCAGTTTATGAGAATTTCCTTCTCTATCGGTCAAATAAAGGGTAATGTCTGGAGCCATCTTATGAGGGGTCTATACTGGTCACCGATTCGATCTGGGGCAGGTGTTTTTTTATGGTCATTTCTACTCCCATTTTCAAAGTCATTTGATTTACAGAACAGCCCACACACGCACCATGAAGTTGCACTTTAACATGCTTCCCCTGCTCTATAGAAACAAGAGAAATATCTCCGCCGTCGGAATTTAAAAAGGGGCGGATTTCCTCTAAAGCTTCTTGTACTTTTGCTTCGATTTCTTTTGGATTCATGATTCTGATTTAATTGCATCACATCCTACTAAATTAGTAATTTCTACTGCTTTGGTAGGGGGTAAATTTTTATTTCTAAACACCACTTGTGAAACTAATTTTTTTGTGAGGGATATAAATTGTTCTGCTAAAAGACTCTCTTTTTGCAAAGAAGCTGGACGACCAAAGTCAGCGGCTTCACGTACACTTTGCACCAGGGGAATTGCACCTAAAAAAGGGACTTCCTTGTCTCTAGCCAAATACTCAGCTCCTCGTTCACCGAAAATGTAGTATTTGTTTTCAGGTAATTCAGCAGGGGTAAAGTAACTCATGTTTTCGACAATCCCTAAAACTGGAACTTGTATGTTTTCTTGTTCGAACATAGCAATTCCCTTTTTAGCATCTGCCAAGGCTACGTTTTGAGGCGTGCTGACAACCACCGCACCACTAATAGGAAGAGATTGTACAATACTAAGATGAATGTCTCCCGTCCCTGGGGGCAAGTCTATGAGTAAAAAATCTAAATCTCCCCACGCCGCATCAAAAATCATCTGATTTAGGGCTTTTGCTGCCATGGGACCACGCCAAATAACAGCCTGATCAGGTTTTGTAAAGAATCCTATGGAGAGTACTTTGACCCCATAATTCTCTATGGGTTCCATTTTTGACTTTCCATCCACTTGAACAGAAAGTGGGCGTGCTCCTTCCATGTCAAACATGGTAGGAATTGAAGGTCCGTAAATATCGGCATCCAACACTCCTACTTTACATCCCATTTGAGCAAGTGTAACTGCAATATTGGCTGTAATTGTTGATTTTCCTACTCCCCCTTTTCCAGAAGAAATTGCGATAATATTCTCTATTCCGGGCAGGGGTTTGCCTTTGATGACCTCTGAAGTTTTGGGAGGGGTTACCACCTTTACGTTGATTTTTATTTTAGCCTTCTCATAAACGTGTTCATGAAGGGTTTTTAGAATGGTGACTTCTACTTTTTTTCGAGCTTGTAAACTGGGGTTTTCCAGTTGCAAATCGATATCAATTTGATCTCCAAAAATCATCACATTGGAAACCGCTCCTTTGTCAATAATATTTTCTCCTTCTCCAGGAAGCGTTATGGTTTTAAGGGCATCAAGTACAGCTTCTTTGGTAATCTTCATGGTCTTTTGCTAAGTCAGCAAATATACTGCTAAGGTTTTAATATCGAAAGTCAATTGCCCCTTAAAAGGGGGGCAGCTCTTCCTTGGGATCCCAAAAATACAATTTGAAATTCTGAATTTGATTGGAATGAATGACCACTCCTTCATTTTCTAAAAGTTGTTGCATTAAATTGGTTCCACCAAAGTGATGTTTTCCAGTGAGTAGTCCGTTACGGTTTACCACGCGATGGGCGGGAATGGTGTCGTCATTATGTGATGCGTTCATAGCCCAACCTACCATACGTGCACTTCCAGCTGCACCAATATATTTAGCTATAGCACCATAAGACGTTACCCTACCTTCTGGAATCAAACGAACGACTTTATATACGTTTTGAAAAAAAGAACTTTCTTCTTTCATTTACAATCGAAATTGCATGTAGGTGATGGGCTTTTTTTCTTCTAAAAATAATTTTTCGTAGAAAGTCTGGATGGCTGTAGCTTCTTGAGGCGCATCTGCATTGCTATAAATGTCATGATGTGCGTATAGGACTTCTCCCATTTGAGAGGCGGTTCCCAGTGTATAACCAAACAAAAACTCACTATCTGTTTTAAGGTGAATCAACCCTGTGGGTTTCATGACTTTTTTATAGTCTAACAACATTTCGGGACGGGTGAGACGGTGCTTGGTTCGTTTGTATTTGATTTGAGGGTCTGGGAAGGTAATCCAGATTTCATCTACCTCATTTTCTGTAAAACAGGAAGTGATAAGTTCAATCTGAGTTCTGAGAAATGCCACATTTGTCAATTGCTTCTCTATGGCTGTCTTGGCACCTCTCCAAAAACGGGCTCCTTTGATATCAATTCCAATGTAGTTATTGTCTGGATGAAGTGAAGCCAGGTGAACGGAATACTCCCCTTTCCCACACCCCAACTCCAATATAATGGGATTATTATTTTTAAAGAAATGAGATTTCCATTTTCCCTTCAAGGAAAACGCATTGTCGTTTAAAGTAGCTCGATCAGGTTGAATTACGTTGGGAAAGGTCTCGTTTTCCTTAAATCGCTTTAGCTTATTTTTACTTCCCACATCAATATTTTTGATAAAAATAGGGAAATTTAATCTGCCTTTACTTTGGTTTTTTGACCTCTTTTCAAAGTAAAAGAAAACTCAGATCCAACATTGACTTCGCTTTCAACAAATATTTTTTGATCGTGTGCATCTATGATGTGTTTTACGATAGACAACCCCAGCCCAGAACCTCCTGACTTTCGATTACGCGTTTTTTCTACACGAAAAAAACGCTCAAAAAGACGGGGAAGGTGTTGTTTGTCAATCCCTTCACCATTATCTGAAATTCGAACAAGAATTTTGTCCTCTTCTAGAGGTTCAATGGCTACTTCTGTTATTCCTCTCACCACTCCATATTTTAAGGAATTGACAATCAAATTGGTGATGACTTGTTGAATCCGCTCTTCATCAGCTTCAACCCATATGGGTGCTTCGTATTTTCGATTCAACTTTAATGTAATATTGCTTTTTTTTGCTTGCATTTCGAGCAATTCGAAAACGTTTTTAATCGTATTCAAAATATCGAAAGATTTGATTTCTATAGTTTCAATTCCCGATTCAAACTTTGTGATCAAATCTAGATCTTTCACGACATAGGTGAGTCGATCTACTCCTTTGGAGGTTTGTTTCAAATACTTTTTGATTATTTTTTTATCCGTAATACCCCCGTCCAATAAAGTCAAAACATAGCCTTGGATAGTAAATAGCGGAGTTTTCAACTCGTGTGCAATATTTCCGATAAACTCTTTACGATAATTTTCCTGATCTTTAAGCACTTCAATTTCTAAATTCTTGTCTGAGTTGAGCTTTTTTAAGTTGGATGTAAACAAATCAATGTCCTTTGCAGATTTAATGATCGAGGTAGAAGTTGTAGAGGGAAAAAGGCTGTTATAAAGTTCCCTCACCCGGTTTACAATGTAGTTTTCTAAATAATAGGACAATAAAAAATAAGAAAAAAAAAGACTGCTAAGGAAAAAGATTCCTATCCATTGGATTAGATGTGTTAAATTCAAATCATACAAAAGAAGAGCGTAACCCGTAATAAGCAACACACAAAAGAGGGAGATTATCAGGGCTAAATAAAAGTTTGTTTTATTGAATTTTGATTTAAACACAAAAGTTTATTTTTCAAATTTAATAAACTTATATCCAATTCCTTTAACCGTTTTAAAGTAATGATCCCCTAATTTTTCTCTAAGTTTACGTATATGGACGTCTATCGTTCGGTCTCCCACGACATCTCCACCCCAAACTTTTTCCATGATTTTTTCTCTCTTAAAAACGATACCTGGTTTTGAAGCCAAAAGATAAATCAATTCAAACTCTTTTCTTGGCAGAGCGAGTTCTTTTCCTTTAAGGGAAACCTTATACGCATCGCGATCAATGATTAGTTCGTTGAATACCAATTGGTTTTCTAAATTGATTTCCTCTTTAAATCTCCTGAGTAAGCCTTTCACTTTTGAAACCAATACTTTAGGCTTAATGGGCTTAGTCACATAATCATCTGCCCCAGCATCGAACGCAGCTACATAGGAATAATCTTCTCCTCGTGCTGTGAGAAACATGATGATGGTTTTTGAAAAACGCTCGTCTTGTCTTAAGCGTTCACAGGCCTCAATACCGTCTAGATTAGGCATCATGACATCCATAATAATCAGATGAGGAAGTTCTTTTTTGGCAACCTTCAGGGCTTCTAATCCATCCGAAGCAGTGCAAATTTCGTATCCCTGTTGCTCTAAATTAAAACGTATAATTTCAATGATGTCTGGTTCATCATCAACCAAAAGTATTTTAAAATCTTTTTTTTTCATTTCCTTAAAAAAATAAAATTAACACTTTATTAAACGTCTTGATGTTATCATAGCATTAATTATTCAATTAAAATGTATAATTTCGTAGAGTTAAAGTCCCAAATGAAACAAATTTTCTTCTTGTCTTTGTGTTTGAGTTTTGCAATAGGTTTCCCTTACAACCCATCCTACCAAATAGAGAAATTACCCTTCTCAAATATCAACGAGCCTGACAGTTTGAAATTTACCCTCTTTCCAAACCCAGTCAAAAATAAAATTTTATTTATCGAAAGTTCAAGTGAGGCACTCAAGGAAATTGAAATTTACGATGTGTTGGGAGAGGTCAAGTTTACTTCCAATACATATGAAAATAGGATTCTTTTAGATGAATTGAAGACAGGAATTTACATTTTTGTGCTTCAACAAGAAGGTAAAAAAGGTTTAAAACGGTTAGTGATTCCTTAAGTCCCTTTTTTAATTAATTTTGCTTCCTATGAGGGACGCACTCTTGGACTTTGACACCATCCATTCCGATAAGGCTTTTGAAAGTCATGCATTAAAACTTTTTGCGTATCAATACGATCAAAATACTACTTACCGATCCTATTGTGATTTGATCAATGTCCATGTCAGCGATGTCTTAGAAGTAACAGACATTCCTTTTTTACCTATTCAATTTTTTAAAACCCATACGCTCAACTCTTTTCCATCAGATCCCGCTATCATTTTTAGATCGAGTAAAACCACAGGTCAAACCGCCTCTCAGCATGCAGTCCATGACCTTACTCTTTACATCAAAAGCTTCGAAAAAGGATTTGCTCATTTTTACGGAAATATTGAAGATTATGTTTTGCTTGCCCTGCTTCCTTCGTACTTAGAACGAAACGACTCGTCTTTAGTCTTTATGACAGATCATTTGATAAAAAAAACAAAACGCGCTGAAAGTGGTTTTTATTTAGATGACTGGGATGCACTAAGAGCAAAATTAGATACCTTAGAAAAACTGGGCCAGAAAACGATTTTACTTGGAGTTAGTTTTGCTTTGTTGGAAGGTGCTGAAAACTACCATTGGAACTTGAAAAATACCATAATTATGGAAACTGGAGGCATGAAAGGAATGCGAAAAGAATGGGTTCGTACAGCACTGCATCAAAAACTTCAGAACTCCTATGGAGTAGATCAGATTCATTCTGAATATGGAATGACCGAGTTGTTGAGCCAAGCTTACTCTACATCAGAAGGCATATTTAGGACTCCTCCTTGGATGAGAGTCTTGACGCGTTCTCTTGAGGATCCTTTTGAGTTGCTCCTTAATGAAAAAACAGGAGGACTCAATATTATTGATCTTGCAAATATAGACTCCTGCGCTTTTATTGCCACTCAAGATTTAGGTAGAGTTTACTCAGACAATCGTTTTGAAGTGTTAGGCCGATTTGATCATGCAGAAATTAGAGGGTGTAATTTGATGGCGCTTTAAGAAGAAAACTTGAGTATAAAATAATTCTTTTTACCTCTCCGTAACAGGATATATTGATCTGCGATTAAGTCTTTGTTCCCTAAAATATAGTTTTGATCTACTTTGGATTGGTTAACTGAAATTGCATTTTCTTTCATAGCGCGACGTGCCTCTCCATTTGAACTCAAAAATGAGGTTTCTGAAACTAATGCTGCAACCATGTCTAGCCCTTCATCCAACAAGTTTCTACTCACTTCAGCTTGAGGAACTCCTTCAAATAATTCTAAAAAAGTTTGACTATCCAACCGTTGTAACGCTTCGCTTGTTGCTTTTCCAAATAAAATCTGGGAAGCCTCAACTGCTTTTACATAGGCCTCTTTTCCATGAACAAGTGTAGTTACTTCTTCTGCTATGGTTTTTTGAAGAAGTCGCAAGTGAGGAGCCTGTTCATGCTCCTTGATTTTAGCTTCGATGATTTCCTGAGACAAAAAAGTAAAAATTTTAATATAACTCAATGCATCTTCGTCAGAGGTGTTTAACCAAAACTGATAAAACTTATAAGGAGAAGTTCTCGATTTGTCCAACCAAACATTTCCCTCCTCTGTTTTTCCAAATTTTGAACCATCCGCCTTTTTGATCAATGGACAGGTCAAAGCGTAGGCTTTTCCTCCTTCTTTTCTGCGAATTAATTCTGTCCCAGTGGTAATGTTTCCCCATTGATCACTACCTCCCATTTGGAGCTTACAATCCAAAGTATTGTAGAGATGTAAAAAATCATACCCTTGCAATAATTGATAGGTAAATTCGGTAAAAGACATTCCTACTTTAGAATCGGCTCCCAAACGTTTTTTGACAGATTCTTTTGCCATCATATAATTGACTGTCAAATGCTTCCCGATATCTCGAGAAAAATCAATTAGAGTATAAGATTTCATCCAATCGTAATTATTGACAACCATTGCAGGATTTTTTATTGAGGAATCAAAATTGAGAAACTGCTCTAGTTGGGTTTGTATTCCATTACAATTTTTTTCTAAAGTCTGTTGGTCCAACAAATTACGTTCATCTGATTTACCCGAGGGATCACCAATCATCCCTGTAGCACCCCCTACGAGAACAATGGGAGTATGGCCTGCTTTTTGAAAATGCATCAAAATTATTATTTGAACTAAGCTTCCAATATGAAGTGAATCTGCAGTGGGATCGAACCCTATGTATCCTTTGGCTGGGGCACTTAATAAGAAACTTTCCGTGTCTGGCATCTGGTCATGGAGTAGTCCACGCCACTGAAGTTCTTGAACAAAATTTATTGGCATCAATTTTTATTGTAAAGATATATTTCTCTGAGGGAAACCAAAAATCAAAATCAAAAAAGTGTACTTTCGTCTGTATGATTCTAGTGACTGGTGGTACGGGTATGGTAGGGGCACATCTACTTTTAGCATGTGTTAAAAAGAAACATCTAACCCGTGCAACCTACAGGTATTCTGAAAGCTTAGAAAAAGTCCGTACACTTTTTGAAAAATTAGCTCCAGAAGATCCTCAATGTTTTGATCGGGTAGATTGGGTCCAAACCCATGTTAATGACTTACCTAAATTAGATCAAGCTTTTGAAGGGGTAACGCAAGTTTATCATTGTGCAGCAAAGGTTTCTTTGGCCCAATTCCACAAAGAAAAACTAAATAAAACCAATATTGAAGGTACTGCCAACATTGTAAACCTTTGCCTAAAACACAAGGTGAAAAAACTAGGATATGTCAGTTCTATAGCGGCACTTGGAGTTGAAAAAGAAGTTACTCTTGTAAATGAAAATCATCTGTGGTCCACTAATCAAAATCACACAGCTTATGCCTATTCAAAATACGGAGCAGAATTGGAAGTATGGAGGGGCTCACAAGAGGGGCTTGAGGTAATTATCGTCAATCCTGGGGTGATTTTGGGAGCTCATTTTTGGAACAGAAGTAGTGGTCTTATTTTTCAAAAAATTGGATCTGGGCTCAATTTCTATCCTACTGGAACAACCGCAGTAGTCGCTCTAGAGGATGTTGTAACAAGTTTGCTCCTGCTCATGGAATCTCAAATCAAAAATGAACGTTTTATTTTGGTTTCTGAAAACATGAAACAAAAAGTGCTTCTTGATAAAATTGCCTCAGCATTCAAAAAGAAAAAACCGTATTTCCCATTGGGTAAAGGGTTGCTTATTTTTTTATTTATCATTGAAAAGTCCCTTGAGGTTTTAGGCCTTAGAAAAAGTTTTTTGAGTTTATCTCTAATTGAAACTTTATGTGGTGATCAAGAATATGATGGGGCAAAAATTACACAACTAACTGATTTCAAATACAGTCATACGGATAAAACCATTACTGCCATTTCAAAACATTATTGAGTATCTTTTTCTCGATTATTGAAAAGAGTGTCAATACTGTCTTTGCTCTTTTGTAGTTGGGAGATTACCTTAGAATAGATTCTATAATAAATTCTAGGGTTTTTGATGTAATATTCTTCACTTTGAACCAACTGAAGACTATCTATTTTATATTTTTTATATAAATAAGGAGCCCCCAAAATTTCTTCAAAAGTGGGATTCAATTCAGAAAACGTTTGCATTACGTCCATCATGACTGCGTCATAAAGAATTTTTTCCATCGTTTTCTCATCGATCAATTTTTTGGGTTTTTCTACTGTTTCTAGGTTTCCGCAAGCCGAAGTCAGCAAGAAAACAAGGATAGAGCAATAGGGTATTAAACGTCTCATTTATCGATCAAAAGTTAATGCCATTGCAGCCGACTTCGGATTGACTTTTCCTTGGTCATAAGCCCATTGGCCATTGAGTAAAGTTTTTTCTACAACCCCTTTGAATGTTGTCCCTTCAAAAGGTGACCATCCACATTGGTACAGTAAATCTTCTTTTTTCACCTCGTATTCACGGTCTAAATCAAGTACTACCATGTCTGCAAAATACCCTTCCCTGAGGTAACCTCGATCTTTTACATCAAAAAGTAATGCAGGATTATGACAAGCCTTTTCAATGATTTTTTCCAAAGAAATTCGCTTTTGATGGTAGGCGGTAAGCAAGGCCGATAAAGCGTGCTGAACCAAGGGGCCTCCTGAGGGTGCAGCATTGTAAGGGTTCGATTTTTCTTCCAAAGTGTGTGGTGCATGATCTGTTGCTAGCACGTCAAGTAGATCAGAGTTTAGACCCTCCCAAAGCGCTTCCTGATCGTTTTGAGTTTTTATGGCTGGGTTCCATTTGATATGAGTTCCCTTTTTTTTGTAATCCGTATCATTAAACCATAAGTGATGTACACAAACTTCAGCAGTAATTTTTTTCTCTTTTAAAGGAATGTCATTTTGAAATAAAGAAAGTTCTTTTGCTGTCGAAAGATGAAATACATGTAGGCGCGCACCTGTCTCCTTTGCAAGTTCAATCGCCTTGGAGGAAGACAGATAACAAGCTTCGTGACTTCGAATGATTGGGTGTTGATCGATAGGTATTGCCTCTCCATACTGTGATTGAGCTAATTTTAGATTTTCTTTAATTGTAGCTTCATCTTCGCAGTGTACAGCAATCACTAAATTCGTATTTCTAAAAATATTTCTCAAAACATCGGGGTCGTCAACCAACATGTTTCCAGTGGAAGAGCCTAAAAACAATTTGAGGGCGGGAACGCGTTTGGAGTCTAAAGCTAAAATTTGATCTAAATTGTCATTGGTTCCACCAAACATAAATCCATAATTGGCATAAGAAGTTTGGGCTGCTCTTTCGTTTTTGGCTTCCCATTCTTCTAAAGTGGTGGTTTGTGGGTTGGTATTTGGCATTTCCAAAAAAGAAGTAATTCCTCCTGCTAAAGCCGCCTTTGATTCGGATTCGATTGTGGCCTTGTGTGTGAGTCCGGGCTCTCTAAAATGCACTTGATCGTCAATCAGTCCAGGAATAATATACTTACCACTAGCGTCAAAAACTTCAATATCCTCTGAAACTTCCAGGTGATTTCCAATCTTGGAAATGCGATTTCCAATGATCAATATGTCTTTTTGTTCAATAGTTCCTTCATTGACAATTTTTGCGTTGCTGATTTTTAATCCTTTCATTGTTTTTTATTCAAAACGTTTCTTGTTAATACGCAAAAATAAAACACCCAAAAGTGCCTCCCAAATTATGCTTCCGTTCATCTTGGAATATCCCAGTTCTCTGTTGACAAAAATAATGGGATGCTCTTTAATGCGGTACTTTTTAATCCACCCTTTATATTTCAATTCGATCTGAAATGCGTAACCTACAAATTTGATATTGTCCAAATCTATTGCTTCCAACACATTGCGTTTATAGCCTACAAAACCTGCCGTTGCATCATTTACTGGCATTCCAGTGACCATTCGCACATAAACCGAAGCAAAATAGGATAAAAGCACCCTACTCAGAGGCCAGTTTACAACATTCACCCCTTTTACATATCGAGAGCCTACAACTATATCGGCGTCATTTCTAAGGAGTTCATGCATCGGTTTCAATTCTTTTGGATTGTGTGAAAAATCAGCATCCATCTCAAAAATATACTCGTACTGGCGTCGCAAAGCCCAGAAAAAACCATGGACATAAGCTGCGCCTAAACCCCCTTTTTGAGTTCTGGATTCCAAAAATAAATTTTCAGGATAGACCTTCATGAGTTTTTTTACCATGGCTCCTGTTCCGTCAGGGGATTGATCATCTACAACGAGTATATCCACCTGAAGCGCAGATTGAAAAACGGCACTGATAATTGCCTCTATATTTTCAATTTCGTTATAGGTCGGTATGATGACAAGTGTTTTTTCCATCGACAGGGTATAAAAGTAGCAAATGTAAAAGCACATATCGTATCCGATGTCACAATAATTTTTTAAAATGAAGTAAATTTGAATTATGGGAGAGTGGATTTTTAGAAATAGTACCAATCAGGACTGGATCAGTTTGGTTTTTTTTGTCAACTTAATATTGGTATTTGCACTTTTTCAATTTGATCCTACACGAACAAAAAGATTGCTGAAATTTTATGCTTCAGATATTTATGTAAGTAAATATAACAACGATAAAAATCTAAATTTTTTGAGTCCTTTCAACCTACTCAGCTTTTTAATTTTAATCAACACTTTATGCCTTTTTTTTCTCTCTCTGTCCAAATTCAATTTTAATAGTATTCAATTTTCATTTGAATATTATTACCTCTTTCTAATGTTACTGGTGTTCATTAGTATTCGTTATTTATTGGTTTGGTTTACAATGAAACAGATGGGCCTATTGAGAGCTTTGAAACCCTTATTATTTAAGAGTTTTTCTCATCATATACAATTTGCCCTCACTCTGTTTCTTTTTTTACTTGTAAGTTATTTCTCTCCTATTTCCCTCGAGCTATTTCTTGGGATTTTTATTCTAGTGGGAGGAGGCTGGTGCTTCTATCAATTTCGAATTTTATTTTCTCTTTTTCAATCTCGACCTAAAGATGTTCTATATATAATTCTTTATCTTTGCACCCTAAAATTAATTCCATGGTATTGGTTCTATATTTTTACCATAGAACCGAGATTGTAATTCGAATGATTATGAAAGTGAAAACAATTTTAGTCTCACAACCTGAGCCTTCATCGGAGAAGTCTCCCTATATCAGACTACAAGAAAAGCTCAAACTAACAGTCCATTTTAGACCATTTATTCACGTAGAAGGAGTAGATGCTAAGGAAGTGCGGCAACAAAAAATTGATTTTAACAACTTCGACAATGTGGTATTGACAAGTCGCAATGCGGTGGATCATTATTTTAGACTTTGCAAAGAAATGCGTTTTACCGTTCCTGACAGTACAAAATACTTTTGTTTGTCCGAAGCGGTGGCCTATTATCTTCAAAAATACGTGGTGTATAGAAAAAGAAAAGTTTATGTAGGAGAAGGGAAAATTGGTGATCTCGAAAGTGTGTTTAAGAAATTTGAAAAAGAAACTTTCCTTTTTCCAACCTCTGATATTCTCAAACAAGATGTCCCTGACTTTCTCAATAAATTGAACCTCAACTGGAAACGCGCCATTTTATATAAAACGGTGGTAAGTGATTTGTCAGACCTAAGAGATGTATACTACGATGTCCTTGCCTTTTTTAGCCCCTCTGGTATCGAATCTTTATTTAAAAACTTTCCCGATTTTAAACAAAATAATACCCGAATTGCTGTTTATGGTAATTCTACTATTAAAGCGGCTGAGGATGCGGGTCTCAAAGTGCAAATCAAAGCACCTACTCCAAATACACCCTCTATGACTATGGCTATTGAACAGTATGTAATGAAAGTCAATAAGACCTAAGTTCTTTTTAAAAAACACAAGACACTATAACACCATCCCAAAATTAAAATTCCACCACCAAGCGGTGTGACAGGACCCAATGTAGCTACTGAAAAAGTCAAAACTGACTTAAAACTTAAAATAAAAATACTTCCTGAAAAAAGTATGCTTCCCAATATGATCAACGTAGAAAAAATCTTTTTTTCTCGATCAGTAAAAAAATCAAAACTAGAAAACAACAAAAGAGCTAAACCGTGATAGGTTAAATAGCGAATACCCACCTGAAAACTAGATAGGGATTCAGAGGTTAAAAATCGTTCCAAATAATGACTTGCAAATGCTCCCAATAGGATAGAAATAAGCATAAAGATGCTCCCGAAAAGTCTCATTCTATTTTTTAATTTCATTAACCCCTCATTTAAATAATAAGTATTAATTTACCTTAATATTACATTTTTAATTAAAATTATTTAATAATTTTGAAATAACTGTTGATAATAGGCACTTTTTTATGAAAATAGCACAGCAAACCGTGACCATTGACGGAATTGATAAGATTATACTAAAGCAATTATTACAGGATGCACGAACTCCGATTCAGATCATTGCAAAAGCTAGTGGCATTTCTGGTGCTGCGGTTCACCAACGCTTGAAAAAGCTTGAAAAAGCGGACGTCATTTCTGGTTCACAAATCATCTTAAACCCCAGAATATTGGGGTATAAAACGGTAGCCTTTATTGGAATTTACTTGGACAAAGCCATGCGCAATCCCGAAGCTGTAAAACAGTTGAAAAATATTCCGGAAGTGATTGAATGTCATTATACTACTGGAAACTGGAGTATTTTCGCAAAGCTTTTATGTCGTGATAATGAACATTTGATGGAATTACTCAACAAAAAAATACAATCTGTGGAAGGGGTTTCACGAACGGAGACCTTCATATCCCTTCAGGAACAAATGAATCGGCAAATTGCACTTTAATTAATTTCTGCGTCCTCCAAAGACTTGAAAAGCAAAATACGCTAAGGTTGCCAAAGAAGACAACGCAGCAACGACATAAGTTCTTGCCGCCCATTTCAAAGCATCTTTAGCACCTGCCAGCTCCTCACGTGAGACCATATTTTTACGCTGAAGCCATTCCAAAGCTCGATCACTAGCATCATACTCTACAGGTAAAGTAACAAAACTAAAAAGGGTTCCCATGGCAAATAAGCCTACTCCCGCAGCTGCAATTTCAAAACCAAAAGGAATGACTTGCATTAAAACCAACCCTCCAATTATGACGATCATTGACAAATTTGAGGCTACTCCCACAATCGGAACCAAAGAAGAGCGCAACTGAAGCCATTGGTAGCTGCGAGCATGTTGAACCGCATGACCGCACTCATGTGCAGCTACCGCTGCTGCTGCTGCATTGCGTTCATTATAAACAGATTCACTCAGATTTATGGTTTTCTTTTGTGGATTGTAATGGTCTGTGAGAGATCCCCGAACAGAAATTACCTCCACATCTCTGATACCATGATCTGCTAGCATTTGTTCTGCAATTTCTTTTCCCGACATCCCATTGCGGAGTTGCAACTTGGAATACGTTTTAAACTTGCGCTTTAGGGTATTGCTTACCCACATACTGGCAAGTGAAATTAAAATAATCAGCAAATAATAACTTCCCATGTCTTTTTTTTACAAAAATAAATCAAACCGCTGAATTGGTTCTGTTTCTAATTGATTTTAACTTAAATTAAATATGCTCGTGATCAATTAGAAAATTTGGGAAAGCAAACCCTTACAAAGGATTGCTCTCACTTAGAAAACGATATTGATGATTTTGTTGGGAACAACAATCCATTTTTTAGGTACTTTTCCTTGAAGGTAGTCCACAGTTCTTTCGTCTTCCAAGACTGCTTTTTTAATTTCTTCCTGATCTAAACTCAATGCA
Source organism: Flavobacteriaceae bacterium (assembly GCA_017852075.1). Taxonomy (GTDB): domain Bacteria; phylum Bacteroidota; class Bacteroidia; order Flavobacteriales; family Flavobacteriaceae; genus MS024-2A. The sequence goes on from JAFMLQ010000003.1 coordinate 31,580, forward strand.
AGTGGGATTGTAAATCGCATTTTTCCATTGAAAGAAACAGGATAGTTTTTTGTGTCTTCGATAAGATAGAATTCGTTGACCACAGGATAAGGATGATCCACCAAGGTGGAAGGGTTTCCTAATTTCTCCCACATTTCTTCAGCAAGATGCGGAGCAAAAGGAGACAATAATAACGTCAATGGAGAAAGAATTTCCCTGCTATGACAATCGAGACTAGTCAACTCATTTACACAAATCATAAAAGAACTCACACAGGTATTGAAAGAAAAACTTTCAATATCCATAGTTACTTTTTTAATGGTTTCATGGAGTATTTTCAATTCTTTTTTCCCAGGTGCTTCATCTGTAACGATCCATTCGTCATCTCTGAAAAACAAACGCCAGTATTTCTTTAAAAAATTATGTACTCCCGAAATTCCTGCTGTGTTCCAAGGCTTGGCCTGCTCTATAGGTCCTAAAAACATTTCATACATTCGGAGAGTATCTGCCCCATATTGCTCACATATTTCGTCAGGATTGACCACATTGTACTTGGACTTGGACATTTTTTCTACCTCTCGCCCTACTTTAAAAACCCCTTGATGCATTTCAAATTCAGCAGATTCAAACTGACTTTGCCATTTTCTCAACCCCTCAATATCCAATTCGTCAGAGGCGTTGACCAGATTTACATCCACACGAATAGGCTCCATCTCTTCTTGAGAACTCAAGAGGTCTTTGGATATATAAGTTTGTGTTCCTGGTTTTCTATAGATAAAAGCAGAAGTTCCTAAGATCATTCCTTGATTGATCAATTTTTGAGCATATTCTTCTACAGGTAATAATCCAAGATCAAAGAGAAATTTTTGCCAAAAACGGGAATACAACAAGTGTCCTGTAGCGTGTTCACTTCCTCCTAAATACAAATCTACGTCCCGCCAATATTCCATCGCTTCTTTCCCAACAAAAGCCTCCGAATTTTGGGCATCCATATACCGATAAAAATACCAAGAACTCCCTGCCCAACCTGGCATGGTGTTTAACTCTAAAGGAAATACGTTTTGATGGTCAATTTTTTTATTCTCTACTACCTTATTGCTTTTTGTATCCCAAGCCCATTCATGCGCATTGCCTAGCGGAGGAGCACCTTCGGGGGTGGGTAAATAATTTGCTACTTCTGGGAGTTCCAAGGGTAAGTCCTCCAAAGTCAGCGCCTGAGGGATTCCATCTTTGTAATACATCGGAATGGGCTCTCCCCAATATCGCTGTCTGCTAAAAATAGCATCGCGTAATCGGTAATTTATCGTTCCGGTACCACAGCCTTTTTCTTCCAAGGCTTCAATAACCCTAGTCATGGCTTTTTCATAGGATAAACCCGTTAAAAAGCTAGAATTATCGATCGTTGTGTGCTCTTTATCCGTAAAGGCTTCTTTTTCGATAGAAACGTCCTTAAAAATGTTTTTGATAGGAATGTCAAAATGTTTTGCAAAATCATAATCTCTCTGATCTCCACAAGGAACTGCCATAACAGCACCTGTTCCATAATCTGCAAGGACATAATCACCTATCCAAATAGGAATTCTACTGCCATCAAACGGATGAAGTACATAACTTCCTGTAAAGACTCCAGTACTGTTTTTAACATCAGCCATACGCTCACGTTGAGTCCGTTGTTGGGTTTCAGCGATATACGCATCCACCTCTGCTTTAAAATTAGGATGAGTGATTTTTTGCACCAACTCCAACTCGGGCGCAAGGGTCATAAAAGTCACGCCAAACAAAGTGTCAGGACGTGTAGTAAAAACTTCAATTTTTTCCTCGTGTCCTTCAATTTGAAAAAAAACTTTTGCCCCAATGGATTTTCCGATCCAATTGCGTTGCATTTCTTTCAAAGACTCAGACCAATCGAGATCATCCAATCCTCTCAGCAAACGTTCTGCATAGGCTCCAATACGCATGCTCCATTGCTTCATCTTCTTTTTTGTAACAGGATATCCTCCGCGCTCAGATACACCATTGATAATTTCATCATTGGCCAAAACCGTCCCCAGTTCGGCGCACCAGTTGACCTCTGTATCGGATAAATAAGTCAAGCGATAGCCCAATAAAATTTCTGCTTTTTCTCTCTCATCAAAACCGTTCCATTGTGCGGCATTGAAGGATTCTATTCCAGGGCTACAAACAGCATTGAGATTGACGTTTCCCTCAGTTTGAAAACGGGCTACCAAGCTGGAAATAGGTAAAGCTTTGTCGGTATCGTTACAATAATAATGGTCAAAAAGAAGCAGAAAAATCCACTGTGTCCATTTATAAAAATCTGGGCTTGAGGTTCGCACTTCTCTACTCCAATCAAAAGAAAAACCCATTTGATCAAGCTGATCTCGGTATCGCGCAATGTTTTCTTGGGTTGTCTTTGCGGGATGTTGACCCGTTTGTATGGCGTACTGTTCAGCAGGTAAACCAAAAGAATCATAACCTTGAGGATGTAAGACATTAAACCCTTGGTGTCTTTTATAACGGGCATAAATATCACTGGCAATATAACCCAAAGGATGACCTACATGCAAACCTGCGCCAGAAGGATAAGGAAACATATCCAAAATGTAATATTTGGGTTTTTCAGAACGATTATGGGCTTTAAAAGTTTGATTTTTCGCCCAATAGGCGCGCCATTTCTTTTCTATTTGATTAAAGTCGTATCCCACAGTTTTCTGAGTTGTTCTTTTGAAAGGCACAAAAATACGCTTATTGCTTGAATGTCAAAAAGCTAAAAGAATATTTTATCCCAGTCCAAATCTTATATTTCTTTCTATTTTTACAAAAACTATGTCCGTGGCTAAAAGATTTTACGACAAATATCAAAAAACAAGGGTGCTCAACAGTTATGTCTCTGTAGTGGTAAGCATCACAGTAGTCCTTTTTTTCTTGGGGGTTTTAGGGCTTTTTTTACTCAATACTAAAAATGTAGCTTCCCATTTTAAAGAACAAATTGTCATGACTGTTTATGTAAAGGACAGTGCCAAAGACATTGAGGTCACTCAATTACAAAAGAAAATTCAATTAGATCCCGCAACCAAAAAAGTAAATTTCACTCCAAAAGAGGAAGCAGCTGCGCAATATGCCAGGGATATTGGAGAGGACTTTGTAGAATTTTTAGGATATAACCCCTTGTTAAACTCTGTAGATATTTATTTTAATGCCGCATTTGTCAACACAATTAGTTTAACCCAAACCCAAAAAGAAATTGAATCTGAGAGTTTTGTGGAGGAAGTAGTTTACGATCAGCCTTTAGTAACCCTTTTAGACGAAAATATTCAGAGAATTTCATTTGTCCTTCTACTTTGTACTATCCTTTTTGTAATTATTGCACTTCTTTTAATCAATAGCTCCATAAGACTTTCTATTTACTCCAAACGCTTTGTTATCAAAACTATGCAGCTAGTAGGTGCCACAAAATCTTTTATCCGCAAACCTTTTATTTGGAGTCATTTACGGTTGGGAATTATCAGTTCTTTACTTGCCGTATTTGGTCTGAGCCTTTTGCTTTGGGAGGTAAATCAACGTTTCCCCGAATTGGGTATGTGGGATCAAACTTTTGAGTTGATTATAGTTTTTGGAGGTGTCTTTCTCTTGGGAATAAGTATTACAGGATTGAGCACTTTCTTTGCGACACAACGCTATCTAAATCTTAAAACCGACGCTGTTTATTAAATCTAGATTATGAAAAAAAACACTCCTACCAAGAAGTTTTTGTTTGAAAAAAGGAACTATCGTTTTCTATTTATTGCTTTAATGTTGATAGCCATTGGTTTTATTTTGATGACTGGTGGAGGCAGTGAAGATCCCAATTATTTCAATGAAGAAATTTTTAATTTTAGAAGGATTCGTTTGGCACCTACCATGGTTCTTATAGGATTTGGCGTAGCAATGTATTCCATACTGACCAAACCTACATCAAAGAAATGAATTTTATTGAAGTTATTATACTTGGAATCATACAAGGTCTCACAGAATTTTTGCCCATATCCTCTAGTGGTCATTTAGAAATTGGGAAGGCTCTTTTTGGTAACGAAACCATAGGACAGGAAAGTTTATTTCTTACTCTTGTTTTGCATTTTGGAACAGCATTGAGCACTATGGTTGTCTTTAAAAACGAAATTATTGAAATTTTGAAAGGATTGTTTCAATTAAAGTGGAATGATGACATGCGTTTCTCTTTAAAAATCATAATCTCTATGATTCCTGCCGCTCTTGTAGGACTGTTTTTACAGGATCAAATCGAAGCTTTATTTTCCCAAAACTTGATTTTGGTAGGTACCATGTTGCTAATCACTTCCATATTTCTTTTTTTAGCCGATCGGGCTACACACACTGAAAAAAAAGTTTCCTACTCCAATGCATTCGTGTTGGGTGTCGTCCAAGCTGTTGCTATTCTACCTGGTATCTCCCGCAGTGGATCTACAATCGCAAGTGCCGTATTATTAGGCATTGATAGACAAAAAGCAGCACGTTTTTCTTTTCTTATGGTACTGCCCTTGATTTTTGGCAGTATGGCAAAAACGCTTATCGACATGCAAGGAGTGCCAGAAAATACAAATATGCTGCAATTAATTTTAGGCTTTACAGCTGCTTTTTTTAGTGGAATTTTGGCTTGCAGGTGGATGATTGTACTGGTGAAGAAAAGTCAGCTGAAATATTTCAGCTATTATTGCCTGATAGTAGGTTTTTCAACAATCGTATATGGATTTTTTTAAACAACATTTTCAAGCCGAAACCCTTCTAGAAGGTCAGGTTTTTCCGATTGATAAGCCACTTGGTTGGACCTCATTTCAGGTAGTCAATAAAATCCGTTGGTTTCTCAAAAACGAAACCGGTTTAAAAAAGTTGAAAGTTGGTCACGCTGGTACTTTAGACCCTTTAGCCACTGGTCTTTTGATTATCTGTACTGGAAAAAAAACTAAATCTATTGACGCTTTTCAAAAAGAGGAAAAAACATATGAAGGAACCTTTAAATTGGGAGCCACTACTCCTTCTTACGATCTGGAAACAGAAATTAATGCAGTTTTTTCTACAGAGCATATTAATGAAAATTTAATTCAGGAAGCTGCCCTGGCATTTACTGGATCAATTGAACAATACCCCCCCTTGTATTCTGCTTTAAAAAAAGACGGAAAACGACTTTACGAATTTGCCAGAGAGGGAAAATCTGTCGATTTAAAAGCGCGTATCGTACAAATTTCAAAATTTGAAGTTCAAAAAATCGCGCTTCCAGATATTGATTTTTTAGTTCAATGCAGCAAGGGAACCTACATCCGAAGTTTAGCAAACGATTTTGGGAGAAAATTGGAATCAGGTGCCTATCTTTCGGCACTTAAAAGAACACAAAGCGGAAACTTTACACTATCAAACGCTTATACCATGAAAAGTGTAGTGGACATCGATTCTAACAAAAACATTAAAAGAGTGGAATTAACCTCCTAACCTCAATAAAATCAAATGAAAAGTGTAGAAAATACCCTGAAAAATCCTCCTAGATCCAACACGAATCTCAAAGAAGAAATTCAAAAACTCAAAGTAGAGAAAAATGCAGTGATTCTTGCTCATTACTACCAAGAAGAAGCCATACAAGATGTTGCAGATTATTTAGGAGACAGTTTATTTCTTGCTCAACAAGCTGCAAAAGTGGATCACGATATTATTGTTTTTGCAGGGGTTCATTTTATGGCAGAAACTGCAAAAATCATTAATCCTACCAAGAAGGTATTACTTCCTGATTTAAAAGCGGGTTGTTCTCTAGCAGACTCCTGTCCTCCAGAAGATTTTGCCGCATTTAAATCAAAACATCCCAATGCGATAGTGGTTTCTTACATCAATTGTTCTGCAGAAATAAAAACACTTAGTGACTTGGTTTGCACCTCGACTAATGCAGAAAAAATAATTGAAAGTATTCCAAAAGACCAAGAAATTATTTTTGCTCCAGACAAGAATTTGGGAGCCTACCTCAATAAGAAAACAGGCCGTAAAATGATTTTGTGGGAGGGATCTTGTATCGTACATGAAGCATTTTCTTTTGAAAAGATAGTTTCTCTTACCAAATCTTATCCCAAGGCAAAATTCATTGCGCATCCAGAGAGTGAATCTCCAGTACTGGAAATTGCACATTATATTGGAAGTACATCTGGACTATTAGCCTTTGTTCAAAAAGACAGTGCTCAAGACTACATAGTGGCTACCGAAGCTGGGATTCTACATGAGATGCAAAAACGTTGTCCAGAAAAAACCTTTATTCCCGCCCCAGTAGAGGACGACAGTTGTGCCTGCAGTGAATGTGCTTTTATGAAGCTAAATACCCTTGAAAAACTGTATCGTTGTTTGTTAGAAGGAACCCCGGAAATCGAAATGGACACAGAACTGATGGACGCCGCAAGACTCCCCATAGAACGTATGTTAAAATTGAGCTAATCATGGTGCAAGACCTTCTTGTTATTGGTACGGGAATCTCAGGTTTGACCTTTGCCATAAAAGTGGCAGAAGAAAATTCAAAATGCACAATCACCCTCATTTCTAAAAATGACATAAACGAGGGAAATACCCGATATGCCCAAGGAGGAATTGCAGTAGTTCGCAACTTAAAAAAAGATTCTACTGAAAAACATATTAAAGATACTCTACTTGCTGGAGATGAAGGCTGTGATCCAGATGTTGTAAAATTCGTAGTAGAAGAAGCAAATCTTCGCCTTGATGAACTCATCAAATGGGGTACTGCTTTTGACAAAAAAAAAGAAAAGCTTCATTTGGCTATGGAAGGAGGTCATTCTGAAAACAGAATCGTGCATTACAAAGACCAAACAGGAAAACAAATTCAGGAAGTACTTACTGCTAAAGTCAAGACTTTTCCAAACATCACCATTTTAGAAAATCATACCCTCGTAGATTTAATCACAGACCATCATTCTAAAACAAAAGGAAACCGTTGCTATGGTGCTTATGTGATTTCTCAAGAGGAAGAGAAAATCATAAAAATAAGCTCTAAAATTACAGTACTTTCAACTGGAGGTGCTGGGAGTCTGTATGCCTATTCTACCAATCCCAGTATTGCTACTGGAGACGGATTGGGAGCCGCATACCGTGCCAAAGTACAATTGGAGGGACTACCTTTTGTACAATTTCACCCTACCGCTTTGCGAGACAAAGTAAATGGCAATGTATTCTTGATAACAGAGGCCGTTCGAGGTGCAGGGGGAAAATTACACAACACTCAACATGAAGAGTTTTTGTTAAATGAAGATCCTAGAGGTGCACTTGCACCGAGAGATATAGTAGCACGAGGTATTCAAAAACAAATCCAAAAGCAAAAAGAAAAATTTGTTTGGCTAGATGGTTCTTCCATTCCCAAAACAATTTGGAAATCCCGCTTCCCAAACATATATAAAACGTGCTCGTCAATAGGCATACAATTGCCCCAGGATCCTATTCCTGTAGTTCCTGCAGCACATTATTTTTGTGGTGGAATAAAAGTTAATCAGTACAGCGAGTCGCAATTAAAAGGACTCTATGCCATTGGAGAGTGCAGTGCCACAGGCTTACACGGAGCCAATCGTCTTGCCTCTAATTCTCTTTTGGAAGCACTTGTCTTTGCTCATAGGGCCGCAATGGACTGTTTGAAATCACTACAAAAACCGTTACCCGATAACGCTTTTTACAAAGCTCTACCCGAGTGGGATGGTGAAGGATATTCAAAAAACAATACCCTCGAAGATGTTCAAACTCTAAGGGAAAAATTGCAAGAAATAATGACAGATTCGGTTGGGATTTTCAAAACAAACAAAAGCCTAAAACAGGCAGAAGAAAAAATTAACGATATTTACGGGAAAGTGCAACAGTTGTACCATCAAAATGAATTGACCAATGGTCTTTGTGAATTGCGAAATCTGGTTAGTATTGCCTATTTGATCACAAAACAATCCCAAGAAATCAAGGAAAACAGAGGTGTTTTTTACAATCACGACTATGCCTGAAAATTTTTTAAATCGCTATACAAAACAGATTGACTTTTTTATCGATCAAGCCTTGGCAGAAGATCTGGGCGAAGGAGACCACAGCACCTTATCGTGTATAGATCCTCAAAGCCAAAGTACAGCACAACTTTTAGTAAAGCAAAATGGTCGTATTGCTGGGCTCACCCTTGCACAACTTATTTTTTCTAGATATGATTCTCAACTTCAAGTAGAACTTTTGCTAAAAGAAGGCAGCCTAGTCAAAAAAGGAGATCTTGCTTTTCGTGTTCACGGCCCTACACAATCCATTTTATCCACAGAACGACTGGTTTTAAACACGATGCAACGTATGAGTGGTATCGCAACCTTAACACATCGGTTGAATCAGAAGATAAAACACACTTCTTGTACACTTTTAGATACGCGAAAAACCAGTCCTAATTTTAGATATCCTGAAAAATGGGCAGTACAAATTGGTGGAGGGAGCAACCATCGAATGGGACTTTTTGATGCCATTATGATTAAAGATAACCACATCGATTATTGTGGAGGCGTCTCACAAGCACTTCAAAAAACTACAATCTACTTGGATCGATTGGGAACTCCTCTAGACGTTATTGTAGAATGTAGAAATCAAGAAGAAATTAAAGCGGCACTTCCATTTCCATGTGTAAACAGAATCCTTCTGGACAATTTCAGTCCCGAAGAACTTAAAAAAGCAGTTGCCCTAATTGATGGAAAAAAAGACACCGAGGCTTCAGGAAACATTACCGAAAAAAACCTTGAGCAATATGCAGTAACCGGTGTCAATTACCTCTCCTTGGGAGCATTGACTTACGACGCAAAAAGTATGGATTTAAGTCTTAAAGCTCTTTAAATAAATCCTTTGAAGGCTTTCACAAAACGAATAAAAGAATGTGACCTTCAATCAGAAAAAATTCTGCTTTAATTTTTATATTTGTAAATACACCTTTCTCTAAATGAAATACCAAAGAATTCTATTAAAACTAAGTGGTGAGGCCCTAATGGGAAGTCAAAGCCATGGCATTGATCCTGAGCGCATTGACAGCTATGCAAAAGAAATCAAAAAAGTCTTTGACGAAAATATTGAAATAGCAATTGTCATAGGGGGGGGAAATATTTTCCGTGGTATCTCAGGTGCGAGCAAAGGAATGGATCGTGTTCAGGCGGATTATATGGGAATGTTGGCAACTGTGATTAATGGCTTGGCTTTGCAAAGTGCATTGGAAAACAACCAAGTCCCCACACGCTTGCAAACTGCCATAAAAATTGAAGCCATTGCAGAGCCCTTTATCAAAAGGAAAGCTACCCGACACTTGGAAAAAGGAAGGGTGGTCATTTTTGGATCTGGAACGGGAAACCCGTTTTTTACGACAGACTCTGCAGCAGTTCTCAGAGCTATTGAAATCAATGCAGATGTGATTTTAAAAGGTACCCGAGTGGATGGGATTTATACAGAAGATCCTGAAAAAAATATCAAAGCAACCAAATTTGACAACCTCTCATTCGACGAAGTACTTAAAAAAGGGATCAAAGTAATGGATACTACTGCCTTCACACTGAGTCAAGAAAATAAGTTACCCATCATTGTATTTGATATGAATACCCCCGGAAACTTTTTCAATGTGGTTAAAGGCGAAAATATTGGAACTCGAGTAGATTTATAAATTTATTAGACATGGAAGAAGAAATGCAATTTATCGTTGATACTGCCAAAGAAAGTATGGAATCCGCTATCCAGCATTTAGAAAAAGAACTGCTGAACATACGTGCGGGAAAAGCAAACCCTATCATGCTCTCTGGAGTAAAGGTGGACTACTACGGCAGCCCTACCCCTTTGTCTCAAGTAGCCAACATCAATTCTCCAGATGGGAGAACTCTTACGGTACAACCTTGGGAAAAACCTATGTTGGCAGATATTGAAAAAGCAATTTTAATTGCAAATCTGGGCTTTAATCCCATGAACAACGGAGAGTCCATCATCATCAATATTCCGGCGCTCACAGAAGAGCGTAGAAAAGAATTGGCCAAACTTGCAAAAGCCGAATCTGAAAACGCTAAAATTTCCATTCGTACAGCAAGAAAAGACGCCAATACGGAAATCAAAAAATCAGATGCTTCCGAAGACATACAAAAGAATTTTGAAATCGATGTTCAAAATCTTACCGATGATTATATCAATAAAGCAGAACAACTTTTTATTCTGAAGGAAAAAGAAATCTTAACGGTATAATTCACAAAGCATTTTTTTGCTAAGGATGAGGCTCGAATGAGAAGAAATGTAAAAGGAAATATTTGGAGCCTCGTAGCTCGGCTGATATTAAGAAACCGGTTTCTTATTCTACTAGGTATTGTCTTACTTACCGGGTATTGGTCAACCCAGTGGAAAAACATGCAGTTCACCTTTACCGAGGCCAACTTACTTCCTGACAACCATCCTGAAAATATACTTTACCAGTCGTTTATCAAAACTTTTGGTGAGGAGGGTAACGTTATCGTAATCGCAGTTCAAGATAGCAGCTTTTATACGGCTGCCAAACGGAAGGCCTGGAAAGCGCTTAACGAAAAAATTCAAAGTTTTTCAGAGATCAATTTTGTCCTTTCTACTGAGAATGTCCAAGAACTTATAAAGGATGATAAGAATAAAAATTTTGTTCTAAATGAGGTCTCTAACCAACTACCTCCCGACAGTAAAACACCAGAAAAATTTAAAGAAAAACTCTATTTAGAGCTACCCTTTTACGAAAATTTACTATTTGAAAAAACCACAAATACCATACGTTCTGTCATTTATATGGATCCTAAGATTGTCAACACGGCAAAACGAAAGGATTTTATTTATGATATTTTTATTCCCCTAATCCAAAACTACGAAGAAGCGCAGGCTACCGACATTCGGGTTTCAGGAATGCCCTATATCCGGACTCTAAATGCACAGAATATAGTGGATGAAATCGGACTATTTGTCCTGGGAGCAACCTTCATTACCTCCTTGATTTTTTTCTTATTTTTTCGTTCTTTCAGAGCCACTTTCATCTCCCTTATCGTGGTAGCTATTGGGGTAATGTGGGCTTTTGGAATTTTGGGTTGGTTAGGCTATGAAATTACTGTCCTTACTGCATTAATTCCACCATTAATTATTGTAATTGGCGTTCCAAATTGCATTTTTTTAATCAACAAATACCAACAAGAAATTGCAAAACATAGAAACCAAGCCAAATCATTGCAACGGGTTATTGCAAAGATTGGGAATGCAACATTGATGACCAATTTGACAACGGCTTCGGGTTTTGCTACTTTTATTTTAACCAATAGTAAAATCTTAAAAGAATTTGGAGTAGTAGCTTCTATTAATATAATTGCTATTTTCTTACTCTCTCTTTTGATTATTCCCATCACCTACAGCTTTATGGAACGCCCCAACAAAAAGCACCTGAAACACTTGAAGAATAAAACGGTAGACTTTTTTGTCACTTGGATGGAGAAAACGGTGCGAAATAAAAGAGTGAATGTGTATTTGGTGGCTCTTTTTGGTTTAATTATTGGGATAACAGGGATTTATCAAATGAAAATTTCTGGTAGTTTGATAGAAGACATGCCCAAAAGTGCTCCTTTTTTTAAAGACATTCTCTTTTTTGATGCCAATTTTAACGGTATTGTACCCTTGGAAATCTGGATCGATAGTAAACGGGAAAATGGAATCGTAAAGCCTGCCACTTTGAAGCGCATGAATCAGCTTCAAGAAACCATTGCTGAAATTCCTGAATTGGCACCTCCACTTTCAGTTGTCAATGCTGTAAAATACGCTAAACAAGCCTATTACAATGGCAATCCCAATTATTTTGCACTTCCCACCTCACAAGAAAACAGTTTTATCTATCCTTATCTGAATAGTTCCAATGGCGATAGTCAATTGCTCAATGGATATGTGGACAGTACAGGACAATACGGCAGAATCACGACCTACATGAAAGACATCAAAACTTCACGTATGGAAGAAATCGAAAATGATTTGAAGGAATCCATTGCCAAAATTTTCCCTGAAGAACGTTATGGTGTAAATATAACTGGGAAATCATTGCTTTTTCTAAAGGGAACCAAATACCTAATCAACAACCTGATTCTTTCCTTGAGTTTGGCAATTTTATTGATTGCACTCTTTATGGCATTCCTTTTCCGATCATTCAAAATGATTTTGATTTCTCTGATTCCGAACATACTTCCGCTGATCATCACAGCAGGTGTAATGGGCTTTACGGGAATCCCTTTGAAACCTTCGACTATTCTTGTTTTTAGTATCGCTTTTGGAATTTCGGTAGATGATACCATTCATTTTCTAGCCAAATACCGTCAAGAACTCATTGCAAACGGTTGGAAAATCAAGAGGGCCGTCTTTGTAGCCTTAAGAGAAACAGGAATCAGTATGTTTTACACTTCTGTGGTATTATTTTTTGGCTTTTCCATCTTTATGTCCTCTAATTTTGGCGGGACACAAGCCTTAGGTGGACTCGTAGCAGTCACCCTGATGATGGCTATGCTTGCCAATCTTATTTTGCTCCCCTCACTACTGATCTCTCTTGAAGATTCAATAAGCAATGATAGGGTCTTAAAAAAACCTAAACTGGAGATTTTAGATTAAACTTGGAATCTAGGCGAAGGCAAAACTTGATGAAATAAACTTATCTTTGTGGCGCCGTACAAACATTTAAAATACTGGAATGAAAGCAGCGAAAATCAAAACCCTTTTAGAAACTTCGGAACTAGACCAATCTTATGCGGTACAAGGATGGGTAAAAACATTTCGAGCCAACCGATTTATCGCACTCAATGACGGTTCTTCTTTGAAAAATCTACAATGTGTAGTTTCCTTTGAACAGCTTGAAGACACTCTGCTGAAACGAATTACAACAGGGGCTGCATTACACCTAGAAGGCACTTTGGTTGAAAGTCAAGGAGAAGGGCAAAAAGTAGAACTTCAAGTAGAAAAAATTCGTGTTCTAGGGGACTCTGATCCTGAAAAATATCCCATTCAACCCAAAAAACATAGCCTTGAATTTTTACGAGAAAAGGCACATTTGAGAATCCGAACTACAACTTTTGCTGCAGTCATGAGAGTACGCTCGGCATTATCTTTTGCAGTACATAAGTTTTTTCAACAAGAAGGATTTTATTACGTCAATACGCCTATCATTACTGGGAGTGATGCAGAAGGTGCCGGAGAAATGTTTCGTGTCAGTACGCTAGATATAAAAAATCCGCCCCTCAATGAAGAAGGTAATCCTGACTATAAAAAGGACTTTTTTGGTAAAGAAACCAATCTTACCGTTTCGGGACAATTGGAAGCAGAATCTTATGCATTAGGACTTGGAGAAGTATATACTTTTGGCCCTACCTTTCGTGCTGAAAACTCCAATACTACACGACACCTTGCAGAGTTTTGGATGATAGAGCCTGAAATGGCTTTTTACGATCTGACAGACAATATGAATTTGGCAGAAAAATTCATCACTTATGTGCTTAAAGAGGTTTTAAAAGATTGTGCAGAAGATCTTGAATTTCTTGATGAACGTCTAGCAAAGGAAGACCAAAGCAAACCCCAGGCAGAACGAAGTCCAATGCGGCTAATCGAAAAAATAAAATTCGTAATTGAAAATGATTTTAAACGAGTAAGCTACACAGAAGCTTATGAGATTTTGAGAAATTCAAAACCTAACAAAAAGAAAAAATTTCAATTCTTAATTAATGAATGGGGAGTTGATCTTCAAAGCGAGCATGAACGCTATTTAGTTGAAAAACACTTCAAATGCCCTGTCATCCTATTTGACTATCCTGCTAACATTAAGGCATTTTACATGCGGAGAAATGAAGACGAAAAAACCGTTAGGGCAATGGATATCCTCTTTCCGGGAATTGGAGAAATTGTTGGGGGATCTCAAAGAGAAGAACGTCTCGAAGTCTTGGAAAAACGAATCCAAGAAATGAATATCGATGCCGAAGAATTGTGGTGGTATCTTGACCTTCGCCGCTTTGGCAGCGTTCCTCATAGTGGGTTTGGTTTAGGATTTGAACGACTGGTTCAATTTACTACAGGTATGAATAACATACGCGATGTGATCCCATTTCCAAGAACTCCTCAAAACGCAGCATTCTAAAAAGTAAGCGCTAAATTGCATATCTTTATCTAGACGATTTTAATCCCTATGCTCAAGCAACAGCTCCAAATAAAGCTTTCTCAAAAGTTATCTCCACAGCAAATTCAACTGATGAAGATGATCCAACTCTCTACGCTTGAATTGGAACAAAAGATTGAATCTGAAATTGGGGAAAACCCCGCTTTGGAAAATGGTATCGAACCACCAAACGACGAAAACCAAGACAATTCTTTTGAGGATAATGAAAAAATTGAAACAGATGAAATCGATATCGATCAGTATCTGAGTGACGATGAAATACCTTCCTACAAACTATACACGAATAACTTCGATAGTGACGACCAAGATCGAACAATTCCTATATCTGGAGGAATCAGCTTTCATCAGTATTTGTCACAGCAAATCGGTAATCTAATTCTTTCAGACGATGAAATTCAAGTAGCCGAATTCATTATTGGCAGTATTGACGAAAGTGGATATTTGAGAAGGAGTACGGAAGAATTAATCGACGATTTAGCCTTTACACAAAACACCCTTGTCACAGAAAAACAGATCGAAAAAATTTTAAGATCCGTGCAATCTCTAGATCCTCCTGGAGTAGGCGCCCGATCACTTCAAGAATGTCTTCAGCTCCAATTGGAAAAGAAGAAAAAAGATCGTCCGGAAGTAAATCATGCACTAGAAATTATTAAAAATCATTTCGATCACTTTAGTCATAAACATTATTCCAAACTTCAGGATCGAATAGGAATAAGCAAAGAGGAGTTAAAAACCGCAATGGATTTGATTAGCAAACTGAATCCCAAGCCCGGTGGAGCTCTTTCTTCTACCGATCAAAACACACATATCGTACCTGACTTTATTTTGACGATAGAGGATGGGGAGTTGCTCGTAGCTCTAAACCAAAGAAATGCACCCCAATTACGGGTTTCCAATGCATATAAAGAGATGCTATCAGGCTATTCTGAAGCCCATTCAAAATCCAAATCTCAACAAGAAGCTGTTCAATTTATCAAGCAAAAATTGGATGCTGCAAAATGGTTTATCGATGCCATCAAACAACGGCACCAAACCCTTACACTCACTATCAATGCAATTTTAGAACACCAACGAGAATACTTTCTCACAGGAGATGAGCGTAGACTTCGCCCCATGATCTTAAAAGATATAGCCGAAAAGGTTGCAATGGATATTTCCACTATCTCACGAGTTGCAAATAGTAAATATATTGACACTCCATATGGCGTAAAATTATTAAAAACGTTTTTTTCTGAAGGGATGAAGAATGAAGAAGGAGAAGATGTATCAACTATTGAAATTAAAAGAATTCTTGAACAATTAATCGCTGAAGAAAGTAAGAAAAAACCTTTGACCGATCAGACCCTTTCAGAAATGATGAAAGAAAAAGGATTCATCGTAGCACGAAGGACCATTGCCAAATATCGAGAACAACTAGACATCCCTGTGGCACGAATGCGAAGAGAACTCTAAACTAGAGAAGGTAAAAAATCAATCCAACCTTAATAGGTGTCAATTCAATAGGTAATGCCTGTTCATTGACTCCATCTGACTTTAAAAAAGGAGTTAACCGATAGGCCAAGTAAAAATTCCACGTATTAAATCCAAAACTTAAGTTTGCCGATGCACCAAAAGTATCGAGTTCATCTGAAAGGGCAATAACTTCAGAATTTTGCTTTGCTTTTATACGATAATTCCATTGGAAAGTAATACCACCATATACTCTCCAAAATGCATAATCTGTAGGCGAAGAACCTCGCCATCGAAGTGTTAAAGGAAATTCAAGGGACTGCACAGAAATAAAAAAAGGATCAACAGGTGTTGAATTTAACTCAGGAAGGGAATATGAACCGACATCTAAAGGGATCAAATTTGTCGTATATCTTTCAAAACCCATGCCCAATCCTATACCCGTTGCAAATCTGCCAGACGCAGATAAAGGAATATCTCGAACCACTCCCCATTGAAAATGACGGGATAATCCTTGGGGCTTGAAACGCTCCTGATTACTCTCCAGAATCATAAAAGAAGCCCCCAAATAAATCTGATCTTCTCGATAAAACGCACGATCGTCGGCTGCTACAGTTTCTTGAGCTTGAAGGCTGGTTAATACCAAAAGTCCTGCAAGCAGAGACCTGAGAAGTAAAGTGAATAGGTGCTTTTTTTCAAAGTCTTTCATACCCTATGAAAGTAAAAAAAAAGTGCCTCTAGGAGGCACTTTTTATTAGAAAACTATTTGAAAATCAATTCAAGTTTTGTTTGTAATCTCCTACCCTTGTAGTATAATTAATTTTTAATGCACTTACTTTACGTAACTCCTGTTTGATATCTTGAATAAGACCCATCTTGGTGTCACTATCTACTTTCAAGGCTGTAGTCAAGACATTTTGCAATTCTTGACGTTTCGAAGCACGCTCTGCAAGAATAAATGCCCCAACCTCATCTACTGAAGCAAACTTATCGTTCAACTGTATTCTCGCACTGGTACCGTATTTATCCTGGTAACGTGTAGAGGGCTTTCCTGCATAGATGTACATTACACGATCTTTTTTGTCCAATTTTTGAACCTGATCTGCAGCAGGAAGCTTGTTGACAACCATCAGTGTGCTGTCACGCATCACTGTGGCAACCATAAAGAAGAACAATAACATAAAAACAATATCGGGTAAAGAAGCCGTTGAAATCGCTGGTAAATCGCCTCCTTTTTTCTTTTTAAATTTTGACATGGTTCTAAGTTTAGTTTAGTTTAGTCGATTCTGCTTCGGATAACTTCTGTGGATACATGGCTTTCACCTGATCCAGCTTTGGTTTCAATTCTTCAGCAGTCTCAGGACTGGTTCTAGGGTCATCATATTGCTTCTGAGCTTCTACAAAATTCATTTGCAAATTTGGAAAAAGACGCTCAAACTCACGATTTCGCAAATCATTATAAGCTGCGACCAATTCATTTTGAACGGCAATATAAACTTTATAGGAAGTCTCACGATCATTTTTTAATGAAATGATAGCCTTATCTGGATTATCAGAAGAGGCTTCGTCACGTGCTCCTTGACAATAATCACAAGCTTCGTCACCTACACCACCGCCATTGTCTAGAAAAGCAATCGCTAAAGACCGTAAGTCTGCTATATCAGCAAGTTCTTCTTCTACTAATAGTTGATCGTTTTTACTAACCAATACAGTAAAGATATTTTTCTCTCTAATGATGGGTGGGTCAACTTGATCTTCCATTGGAGGTAACTTACGATTCAATCCGCTATCGGTTTCAATCGTTGTCGTAACCAAGAAGAAAATGAGTAGTAGGAAAGCGATATCCGCCATGGAACCTGCATTTACCTCTGGTGCTGATCTTTTTGCCATAACTTATCGTTTAAGTAGTTTCTTCGCTCCAGAAAGAACCATAGACAGGATAGCTAATGCAGCTAAAATGTAAAACATTCTTAAACCTGTTCCTACCCAACGCGAACCTGCAGCGGATAAAACTTCACCATCTTTTAAAGGTGTTTCAACACCAGTAGATGCCGCATAAGCGATACCAACCACCACTAGAAAACATCCGATAAAGACTATTGATTTTTTTAATTTCTGAGAGCTAGAAGCTAGATTTAACAAAGAAAAAACTATGGTTACAAGAACCGTAATGGCAAGTATCGCAATGGATAAAGAAACAAGTGGAGACACTGTTCCAAAATCACCAGCACTCGCCGCCATTTTAATTTCTTCGTCTCCTACTCCAATAATTCTGAATAAGAATACGACGCCTAGCAAACCAAAAACAGCACTAATTATTTTTACAATTGTTTGAAGATTCATGTGAATTGCTGTTAAAGGGTTAATTATTTCTTTTGTGCAACAAGGATGTCGATCAAGGTGATTGAAGCGTCTTCCATGTCGTTTACAATACTATCAATTTTTGCAACGATGTAATTGTAAAATATTTGGAGAATGATCGCAACGATCAAACCAAATACGGTAGTTAGGAGTGCTACTTTAATACCCCCCGCTACAAGTGAAGGCTGCATATCTCCTGCTGCTTCAATTTTATCAAATGCCTGAATCATCCCGATTACCGTTCCCATGAACCCAAGCATGGGTGCAAGTGCAATAAACAAGGAAATCCAAGAGACGTTTTTCTCTAATTGTCCCATTTGTACTCCTCCATAGGCTACAACAGCTTTCTCTGCGCTTTCAACACCTTCATCCATTCGGTCTAAACCTTGATAGAAGATTGAGGCTACAGGTCCTTTTGTATTTCTACAATATTCTTTAGCTGCATCTACCCCACCAGACGAAAGTGCTTCTTCAACTCCTTCAGTCAGTTTTTTGGTATTGGTAGTGGCTAAGTTTAAAAAGATAATTCGTTCGATGGCGATCGCAAGACCTAAAATAAGACAAATCAATACGATTCCCATAAATCCAGGGCCTCCTTCAATAAAACGTTTTTTTAATTCTTGGGTGAATGAAGCTGATTGTGCTGGAGCTTCTTCATCTTGAACGATAGATGATGCTACTGTAGTAGCTGTATTAGGTGTTGCAAAAGCTACGTTCGCGGTAGCCATAAAACCTAAAAAAGTAAGGGCAATAAATAGTTTTCTCATTTTAATTAATGTTTGTTCTTTTTTGATTAATTGCTGTTAAAGATAAAAAAAAATATATACGATATTAATTTTTGCAGAGAGGAAGGGATTCGAACCCTCGATTCCAATGCAATTGGAATACACACTTTCCAGGCGTGCGCCTTCGACCACTCGGCCACCTCTCTAAATCAATGAATCAAATAAAGGGAAAAAAAATCTTTTTTTAAAAAGATTTAAGAATTTAATTTCTTAAAAATTAAAAAGTGTTCTAGCGTTCTGCGTTGTAATGGTGGCTATTTCAAACTCTGATTGCCCATAACACTCGGCTACTTTATTTAAAATCAAAGGTATATAAGAACTCTCATTTCGTTTTCCTCGGTAAGGGTTGGGTGCCAGATAAGGAGCATCTGTCTCTAATACAATAGCCTCCAAAGGCAATTCGTGTAAAAACTGATCTATTTTCCCATTTTTAAAAGTGACAACTCCACCAATTCCCAACTTAAAATTTAAATCAATCGCACGTTTGGCTTGGTTCAAATTTCCCGTAAAACAATGAAATATTCCAAAAAGTGTTTCTGATCGATGGGTCTCTAATATTTCAAATACCTCATCAAAGGCTTCTCTACAATGAATCACTATAGGTAAATGGTATTGTTTTGCCCATTCGATCTGTTTAGAAAAAGCCTCTTGCTGTTGCTTTAAGTACGTTTGGTCCCAATATAAGTCTATTCCAATTTCTCCAATAGCACAAAAAGAGCGTTGCTTCAACTGAGCGGCGACCTTGTTCAGCTCTTCTTCAACATCTTGTTTTACGTGACAGGGATGTACTCCTGCCATCAGGTGTACCACCTCAGGATAGCTTTTTTCTAAAGCATACATACGCTCTGTATAGGTACTGTCTATCGCAGGAACAAAAAAGTGGGTGACTCCCGCTGCTGTTGCACGTTCCATCATCTCTGCTCGGTCCAAGTCAAATGCCTCTACATAAAGGTGTGTATGGGTATCAATGAGTTCCATTTTCAAAAATTTCAGTGACAAAGTTACTTAATGTACCAAAACCATTCTATTTTTCAATTGGAAGACTTACTTTTATACGTAGATGAACTCTCGACCCTCTATTCGACTTCGAATTTCCAAAACCAAACACCTTTTGTGCAATGCTCAAATTAACGGAAAATCTGCAGTATTATTAGTCGATACAGGAGCTTCCAACAGTTGTATTCACAATGCACTTCAAGATCATTTTGAATTGCGAGTTAAAGGTGATCCTTTTGACGCAGCGGGAGCCAGCGAAGGAAAGATGCAAGCCGTAATGACTAGACCATCTAAAATTCAGCTTGGAAGAAGTTTTAAAGGAAAGCAGGGTTTCGTCTTACTCGATCTCAATCATGTAAACACTTCTCTGATCAGCCAAGGTGCCCACAAAATTGACGGAATCCTAGGGGCTGATTTTTTAAAAAAAAACAAGGCTGTGATTGACTACGCACAGCGGAAGTTATTGCTATAATTCAAACGCCTTTTGGGGATTCCCATCCATCAAAAGTGTAATAGGATCTTCAAGTGCTTCCTTAATAGCAACTAGAAAACCTACGGACTCACGTCCGTCAATAATTCGATGATCATACGATAATGCTAAATACATCATTGGACGGATTTCTACTTTTCCATCTACTGCTACAGGTCGTTGAATGATGTTATGCATTCCGAGGATTCCTGACTGTGGAGGATTGATGATCGGGGTAGATAACATCGATCCAAAAACACCTCCATTGGAAATGGTGAAGGTTCCTCCAGTCATGTCATCAACCGTAATTTTTCCATCTCTTGCTTTTACTGCCAAACGCCCAATTTCTTGTTCGATTCCGGAAAAGGTTAAAAGTTCCGCATTTCGCACCACTGGAACCATCAAACCTTTAGGTCCAGAAACAGCTACACTAATATCACAATAGTTATAGGCTATCTTATAATCGCCATCCATCATAGAATTGACATCGGGATAAAGCTGTAATGCACGGACAACCGCCTTGGTAAAAAAGCTCATAAAGCCCAATTTCACTTGGTGCTTTTCCAAGAAGGCATCTTTGTGTTCATTACGCACTTTAAATACCGCTGACATATCCACCTCGTTAAAAGTTGTCAGCATAGCGGTTTCATTTTTGGCTGCTACCAGGCGTTCCGCAACACGTCTTCGCAACATGGAAAGTTTTCCCCGCTCTTGACCGCGTTTGCCCCACTCTGGTTGTGTTCCCATGGAAGGAGTGGCTTTTACCGCATCATTTTTAGTAATCCGTCCACCTCTCCCTGTAGCTTTTACTTGGCTTGGGTCAATTCCTTTTTCATCCATGATTTTTCGTGCTGCTGGAGAAGGAGTTTGTGCTGCATAGCTAGTTTCTACTTTAGGAGCTTGAGGTGTGGATGAAACCGCAGGAGCTTTATCAACTGGGGAGGTTTGCTCTTTTACTTGGGCAGAAGCGGTGCCCTTCCCTTCAGTATCAATCAAACAAACCACTGCTCCAACAGCTACCGCATCACCTTCTTCTGCTTTTAGGGTGATTATACCACTAACCTCAGCAGGAAGTTCAAGAGTAGCTTTATCAGAATCTACTTCTGCTATCGCTTGATCTTTTTCCACATAATCCCCGTCGGCAACCAACCATTGGGCAATTTCAACTTCGGTAATGGATTCTCCCGGCGAGGGAACTTTCATTTCTAAAATCATGTTCTGTTTTTTGGTTTTTATTTAAAATTGTCTTGCTTTGGATCAAAAACATACTCAATAACCTGTTGGTGGCGTCTTTGGAATCGCAATGCGCTTCCCGCTGCAGGAGCTCCATAATACCTTCTGGTGGCTGGTCTAAACCGCACAACTTTTGGCAAATGCAATAATAAAAAGCTCCAAGCCCCCATATTTCTGGGCTCTTCCTGTGCCCATACGATATCGGTTGCGTTGGGGTATGATTCTATTACAGACTCAATCTCTTTAACAGGCAACGGAAATAACTGTTCAAGTCGGATCAAGGCAACGTCCATTCTATTTTTTTCTTCTCGTGCTTTAACTAGATCGTAATAAAATTTTCCTGTACAAAAAACGATTGTCTTTGTACTTTTCACATCCACTTGGGCATCATCAATGAGGGGTTGAAAACCTCCCTTTATAAATTCTGATTTTGAAGAAACTGCCAAAGGATGTCGCAACAAGCTTTTAGGTGTAAATACAATTAATGGCTTGCGATAATTCGTTTTCATTTGCCTACGAAGCAAATGGAACATATTGGCAGGTGTTGTACAGTTTGCAACAAACATATTGTCTTTCGCACAGAGTTGTAAATAACGTTCCATCCGTGCAGAAGAATGTTCTGCTCCCTGACCTTCGTAACCATGTGGGAGTAGTAAAACAATTCCGTTTTGGATTTTCCATTTGTCCTCTGCTGAAGAAAGATATTGGTCCAACATAATTTGTGCCCCATTAGAAAAATCTCCAAATTGGGCTTCCCATAGTGTAAGGGTATTGGGACTTGCCATGGCATATCCGTAGTCAAAGCCCAGAACACCGTATTCAGACAATAGTGAGTTGTATACACTGAAGTGCCCTTGTTTTGCTGGGTTTAAAGTATTGAGTAAGATGATTTCATTTTCAGAATTAACTGATTTAATCACAGCATGCCGATGAGAAAAAGTACCCCGTTCTACATCTTGTCCTGAAAGTCTCACATTATACCCTTCTTGCAAAAGTGTACCGTAGGCTAGTAGTTCACCCATAGCCCAGTCCAGTCGATCTCGATCGTAATACATGGCTTTACGATCCGCAATAAGACGTTCTATTTTGCGAAGAAAATTATCACTTTCAGGTAACTCTGTAATTCCTTTTGCGGTAAGGTCCAATAAGGCTTTCGATACCGCAGTTTTGACTGGTTGTAACATTACCGTTTCGTCAACCCGCTTGAGCGACTTCCACTCATCCTGCATGAAAGGAGTAATGACAGTATTTTCTAATTTCCTTGAGCCTTCTAAACTATCCTCAAGACTGGATTTGTATTCTTCCTCTAATACTTTGACATACTGGTCGTCAATCAATCCTGCTGTTTTGAGATCTTGCGCATAAATGTCTCGAGGATTGCTGTGTTTCGCAATAGCTTTGTACAGCTTCGGTTGTGTAAAACGTGGTTCATCTCCCTCGTTATGTCCATACTTTCGATACCCTAAAAGGTCTATAAAAACGTCCTGACCGAAACGCATACGAAAATCCAAAGCAAACAAAGTGGCGTGTACTACCGCTTCAGCATCGTCTGCATTGACATGTAATACTGGGGACAGAGTCACTTTTGCCACGTCCGTACAATAGGTGCTGGAGCGTGCGTCTAGGTAATTGGTAGTAAATCCAATTTGATTGTTGACTACAATATGAATGGTTCCTCCTGTGGAATACCCTTTTAATTTAGCCATTTGTACAATTTCGTAGGGAAGTCCCTGTCCTGCAATGGCCGCATCGCCGTGTACAATGATTGGAAGCACCTTATTGGTATTTCCCTTAAATTTATTTTCTAATTTGGCACGGGTGATCCCTTCAACAACCGCTCCAACAGTTTCCAAATGCGAAGGGTTTGGAGCGATGTTCATATTGATTTGTTTCCCTGTATCGGTAACACGTTGCGAGGTCCAACCCAAATGGTATTTTACGTCGCCGTCAAAAACCACTTCTTCATAGTCTTTCCCATCAAACTCATTAAAGATATCTTGCGTGGACTTTCCGAAGATATTGGCCAAGGTGTTTAAACGTCCTCTGTGTGCCATACCCATAACAAACTCTTCGACTCCCTGATTTGCAGCAGATTCAATTACCGCATCTAAAGCTGGGATCAAGGATTCTCCTCCTTCTAGTGAAAAGCGTTTTTGGCCAACGTATTTGGTATGTAAAAAGCTTTCAAAGCTTACCGCTTGATTGAGCTTTTTAAGAATGTGTTTTTTCTGTGTTTCTGAAAAATGGGGGTGGTTGTCATTGACATTTAATCGCTTTTGAATCCAATTTACCTTTTCTGGATTTCGAATATACATATACTCGATTCCTATAGAATCACAATAAATACGTTTTAAATGTTCAATTATCACCTGCAGCGAACTAGGTCCTATTCCCATAATTTCTCCTGCATTGAAAACCGTGGCTAAATCGGCTTGGCTTAAACCAAAGTTTTCTATATCTAATGTCGGAGAGTACTTTCTTCGCTCACGAACAGGGTTCGTTTTGGTAAATAGATGTCCCCTAGATCGGTAAGCGTCAATTAATTTTACCACGCGAAATTCTTTTTGCAACTGTTCTGGAACTTCTGTTTCTGGCGACGCTATAACAGTTACTGCCTCGGTCACTCCGTTGCTTTCCAAACCGAAATCAAAACCTTGAAAAAAAGCCCTCCAACTGGGCTCTACATTGTCTGGATGCTGTAAATATTGATCGTATAGTTCAGCAAAATAGCCTGTATGGGCGGCATTTAGAAACGAATAATTATCCATGTAGTCAAATCAGTACAAAAATCTCAACTTCAAAATTACAACTTTTGCCTTAAGTGTCTTGCAAATTGTCGAAAAATAGTGCCTTTTGTTAGACGAATTTAATTTTTAGAAAGAAAATGAAATCGTGGACAACTTTTTTGAAAAAGCAGCTTTTTAAAAGAGAACATTTTAATACCTTCTCCCCATGTTTGCACTGGTAGATTGTAACAATTTTTACGCGTCTTGTGAGCGTGTTTTTCAACCGCAATGGGAAGGGAAACCTATCGTGATTCTTTCCAACAACGACGGTTGTGTGATCGCGCGCAGTAACGAAGCCAAAACCTTGGGAATTCCGATGGGTGCTCCCGCTTTTCAATATCGAGATCAGTTTAAACGTCAAGGGATTAAAGTCTTTTCCTCCAACTATCCCCTTTATGGGGATATGAGCCGCCGGGTGATGTCCCTCCTAAAACAATACACACCCAATATTGAAATTTACAGTATCGATGAAGCCTTTTTATATTTCAAAGGCTTTGACCTCTTTGACTTGGAGGAAGAGGGAAAAAAAATGCGCAAACAGGTGCGTCAGTGGACAGGTATTCCTGTTTCAGTAGGAATGGCACCTAGTAAAGCTTTAGCAAAAATCGCCAATAAGATTGCCAAAAAATTTAGTTCCAGGACAGGAGGCGTATATTGTATTGACACGGAAGACAAGCGTATTAAAGCCCTAAAATGGACTCCTATTGGAGATGTGTGGGGCGTGGGGCGGCAACATCGCCAGCGTCTTGAGAACATAGGTGTTGAAAATGCCTGGCAATTTACCTTACTCCCTGATGAATGGATTCGAAAGCATATGAGCGTCCTAGGACTTCGCTTGAAAAAAGATTTACAAGGCCTACCCTTTATTCAAATAGAGGAAATTCAACCTCCAAAAAAAGGCATTGCTACCACGCGTAGTTTTGAAGGTACCCTCAACACATTTTCAGATTTGGAAGAGCGCATATCCACCTTTGCCAGTAGCTGTGCGGAAAAAATGCGGAAGCAACAAAGCAGTTGCAACGCACTTTTGGTTTTTGTTCGCAGCGATCCTCACAAAAAAGGAAGTCTGCCCTACCGAAACAGCTGTGTACTTCCCTTACCCTATGCGACGAACTCCAGCATTACCCTCAGTAAGTACGCCGTTTTAGGGCTACAGAAAATTTTTAAAGAAGGGATTGCCTACAAAAAAGCGGGAGTCATGATTATGGGATTAGTCCCTACGGTAAAACGTCAGTTGAGTCTTTTTGACAACAACAACACAAAGCATGTGGCTCTGATGCAAAGTTTGGATCAAATCCACAAACGCTTTGGTCCTTATCAGATTAAACTGGCAAATCAGGACTTAAACCGCACTTGGAAAATGAAACAGGAACACCTTTCCAAACGCTTTACCACAGAACTCAAAGAAGTAATTATCGTAAAATAGGCCCAATGGAAGATCAAAAGCTCATTTTTTTTCACCCCAATCAAGAAACTCGCAAGCAATTACACCTAGTACAAGAAGGTATCTCGGCAGGGTTTCCCTCACCTGCCGATGATTTTAAAGAATTGCGCATCAGTATAGACCAAGAAGTAGTCCGAAATGAAGAAGCTACTTTTTACGCACGAGTCTCTGGAGAATCCATGCAAGGAGCGGGACTGGACGACGGTGATCTATTGGTTATCGACCGGAGTTTAGAACCTCAAAATAATAAGATAGCCGTCTGTTTTCTCGATGGTGAGTTTACCGTTAAAAGGCTCAAAGTAGAATTAGATTGTATTTATTTGATGCCCGAAAATAAAAATTATCAACCTATAAAGGTGAGCGAAGGGGACGAACTTATCATCTGGGGCATTGTGACCTATGTCGTTAAAAAAGTATAAGACAAATGGAATTCAAGTGTGCATGGGTTCCCTTTATTTTCATTTTGCTTTTTTTGCATTGTAGCAAAGAAGAGTCAGAAAGTATTCCCAACTGTATCGAACAAAAAATTAAAACCCTTGAAAAAGAAGCGGTTTGGAATCCACCTGCAAAAATTTACAGCTATACCTATCAAAACCAAACAGTATATTTTTTTCCGCAACGTTGCTGCGATATTCCCAGTGAATTGTATGATGAAAACTGTACTTTACTCTGCCTCCCCGATGGAGGAATCACAGGGCAAGGAAATGGGAAATGTGCTAATTTCTTTATAGAACGCACCAATGAAAAACTCATCTGGGAAGATTCTAGGGAGTGAATCACTCCATCAGTACTTTGTGGAAAAGTTTGGCTAAAAAAGTGGCTAATTGGTCGCTACTAAAATTGATATCTGAAGTGTGTGTGGCTAAAAAAAGTTCTGGTGGTGCCCCCACCAGCATAAAGCTGAGTAATAGAAACTCGTATTTTTCAGTAAATGATTTGATTTTTAGATCTGATTTTAAATCCCGATTTAAATTCTTTACAATGGTTTTTATAATATCGCTCTGGTAAGAGCTCTGACGAATGTGTGCTTGATTTAAAATATGGAAATGAATCATTTCTGGGGTTCCGATAAGATCAAAGTAATTTTTAAAAGTACCGTACAAATAGTCATATACATTGTCACTCTCTTTTCGGGTTTGCTGGATGGCACTTTTAACACTAAGGTTGAGTTCTTCAATTAGCGCATCAAAAAGAGACTGCGTATCGGGAAAGTAATTGTAAAACGTACCTCGGGCAACCTCACTTTTTAATACAATATCAGCAACAGTTGTTTTTTCTAATCCTAAGGTTGAAAATAAGATTAAGCCTTCTTGTAAAAGTCGTTTGCGCACCTGTTCCTTCTGAGTAGCGCGTTTTCCCAAAACTTTAATTGTTTCATCCACACTATAACCGCTCAAAAATCCCAGCAATTCCTTGACCTCCCCCTACGCAGGCAGTGACCATACCGTAGTGCTGATTTCGTTTTTTCATTTCGTTTAATAACTGAATTGACAATTTGGCTCCGGTACACCCCAGAGGATGCCCTAGTGCAATAGCCCCTCCATTGACATTGACGGTTTCTGGATTAAGCCCTGTTTCTTGAATTACAGCCAAAGCCTGAACAGCAAAAGCCTCGTTGAGCTCTGTTTGCTCTATATCATTCAGTTTTAATCCCGCCTGTTTCAACGCTTTGGGTATGGCCACGCATGGGCCAATTCCCATATATAAAGGATCTACCCCGCCTACGGCACACGCCGCCAAACGAGCAATAGGTTCCAATTTCAATTCCTTTACCAACGCTTCACTTACTACCAAAGTAAAAGCAGCACCATCTGAAGTCTGAGAAGCGTTCCCAGCAGTTACCACACCTCCTTTTTTAAAAACTGCTCTGAGTTTTGAAAGTCCTTCAACAGTGGTATCTCTTCGCACGCCTTCATCGGTAGCAACCTTGTGGGTTTTGGTTTTTCGTTTACCATCAACAACAAATACCTCTTCTACTGAAACAGGAACAATTTGTTCTTTAAACGCCCCTGAATCTATGGCTTCAGCAGCTTTTTTGTGGGATTCATAAGAAAATTGGTCGGCAGCCTCACGGCCAATCCCATATTTCCCTGCTACGGCCTCTGCCGTATGTCCCATACTGACATGATAATTGATGTTTTCCAGGTTGGCTTTATAACTGGGTGCCAGTTTGTATCCTGTCATGGGAAGCATACTCATACTTTCCACACCTCCTGCTACATAAATATGTCCAAAGCCTGCTTTGATTTTTCCCACTGCCTGTGCAATGGCTTCCAGTCCAGAAGCACAATAACGATTGATCGTTATTCCAGCAACTTCTTTACCCAGTGCTCTTGCAGAAATCAATCGTCCTACCTGAAGTCCTTGTTCTCCTTCGGGGTTGGCACAACCCACAATCACATCGTCCACCTGCTTTGGGTCGATTTGTGGAACTGCTTTCATCAAATGCTGGATGACTTGGACGGCTAGATCGTCAGAACGGTAATTTTTAAATCCTCCTTTTTTTGCTTTTCCTACGGCTGATCTATAGCCTTGAATGATATATGCTTCCATCGTTTAGTTTCTTAAAGGTTTGTTGTTCATT
This sequence comes from Flavobacteriaceae bacterium, assembly GCA_017852075.1. GTDB lineage: Bacteria > Bacteroidota > Bacteroidia > Flavobacteriales > Flavobacteriaceae > MS024-2A. The sequence continues at coordinate 59,875 of JAFMLQ010000003.1, forward strand.
AACAAATATTGGATTCGATCGAGTGTTTTCTGATTGCCCAACAAACTCATAAAACCTTCACGTTCGATGTCTAATAAATACTGTTCACTTACTTTTTGGGGAGCGGTTAAATCTCCTCCACAAATGACATAGGCAATTTTTCGAGCAATTTCTACATCATAGTCAGACATATACTCACCCAAACGAAATTCATTTATAGCGGAATACAACACACTCATGCCCCCTCTTCCCAAAACCTGAATGTCTGTTCTGCTGCTTGGAGGCATATAGTTTTTAGCCAATTCTAAAACTTTATCTTTTGCCCTACCAATATTCATAGGGGTATTGACACACACAAAATCTCGATCTTTTTTTAGATATCCCAGATCGTAGGCTTCATATGCCGAAGTAGAAACTGAAGCAGTAGCAATGGACTTGAAATAATTAATTAATGTAGGGTTTTGTACGTCTCCTTCAAAGAAATCGTCCGAGGCGCGCAAGGCAAATTCCTTAGTTCCTCCTCCTCCGGGCAATAAACCAACGCCCACTTCCACCAAACCAATATATGACTCTGCGGCGTAAATTCCCGCATCACAGTGCATGGAAATTTCGCACCCCCCTCCAAAAACATATCCTTGAGTGGCTACCACTACAGGAATTTTAGAAGTTCTGATTTTCATATTGATCTGCTGAAAATCGTCCACAAAACGTTCCAAAACATCAAACTGCTTTTGCATAGCAAACATTCCAATATTCATCAAATTGGCTCCAACGGAAAACTGTTTGGCGTTGTTTCCAATCACTAGACCCTTCCAATCACCTTGCTCTGCAAGTTCTATAATTTCATGGAGTCCCTTTCCTATGCCTTCCCCAATAGAGTTGCTTTTGCTTGTAAACTCTAAACAAAGAACTCCCTCCCCTATATCATGAACTGTACATTCGCTGTTTTTAAGGACTGGAGTTTGCTCTCGATAGGTGTCTAAGATAATTAGGGATTCTGTACCAAGAAGAGGTTCGTATTTTTTAGTTTGAATATTGAAATATTTTTTGTGCCCGTTTTCAAATTTGTAAAAAGATGTCCCCCCAGCAGCTTGAAGATCTGCAACCCATTGAGGAATTTGACCCTTTTGTGCTTTTATTAATTCGATTCCACGCTCTAATCCTATCAAATCCCAATATTCAAAAGGACCAAAATCCCACACATAACCTGTACGCATGGCATCGTCTATAGGAAAGTACTGGTCCGAAATTTCAGGAACCCGTGCTGCAGCATACCCAAGCAAAGCTCCAAAATAGTCTTTAAAAAAGTGGTGTTCCTTGGAGTCCCCTTCAACCAGATATTGCATCCGTTTGTCCATCAGGCTCATGCCTTTTGCAGTTTTGACCAATTCTATTTTAGGACGAATAGCAGGTTCATAGGTCAAAGTTTCTAAGTTCAATGCATTAATTTTGGTTTTACCCTCCGCATCTTTTTCTTTGGTTTTTTCATAAAAACCTTTTCCCGTTTTATTGCCAAGAAATTTGTTGTCTAAAAGAAACCGCATGAATTTAGGTTCGGGGCGATTTTTTAACGCATCGATATAGGCATCGCCTTCTACGTTGTTCATTACAAAACGGCTAACATTATCGCCTGTATCCAAACCAACCAAATCTTGAAGTCGGAAACTTGCTGTGTTAGGTCTTCCTATCAATGAGCCGGTCATGGCATCTACCTCTTCGATTTTAAAATTATATTTTTCAGTCAAAAGGGTGATTTCTGTTCCTGACATGACTCCAATACGGTTTCCTATAAAGGCAGGGGTATCTTTACACAAAACGGTTTGTTTTCCAAGAGTGATTTTGCCAAACTCCATAAAAAATTCCGTAAGCTCCGCAGCAGTTTCCGCGGTCGGGATCACCTCAAGTAATCGCAAGTAGCGCGCAGGATTAAAAAAGTGTGTGCCGCAAAAATGCTTTTTAAAATCCTCTGAACGGTCTTCTGCTAAGAGCTGAATGGGAATACTCGAAGTATTGGAGCTTACCAAACTGCCTTTCTTACGAAACTGATCCACTTTTTCAAGAATCTGTTTTTTGATATCCAGTCGCTCCACAACCACCTCAATGATCCAATCTACTTCGCTTATTTTTTTAAAATCATCTTCAAAATTTCCTGCCTTTATTCGAGAGGCAAACGATTTGTGATATAATGGAGCGGGTTTGGATTTAATAGCTGTTTGTAGAGCTGTGTCTGCCAAATGATTTCTTGAAACTTGATCTTTATCAGCGCCTGCAGGAACAATGTCCAACAGTAACACTTCCATGCCCACATTTGCTAAATGACAAGCAATGCCCGATCCCATTAATCCAGAACCGAGAACAGCTACTTTTTTAAGTCGATACTTCATCCTAATTTTATTTATCTTACTAAACTAGTTAAAAAAATGACACCGTGTCATTTTTTATTTCTACTTTTGAATAAAACCTTTAAAAATGAGTTTAGAAAATATTATCTCGCAGTTTGAAAAAAGAGCCTCAACTGCAGAACCTATAGGAGGTACGTTGAAGTTTGAAGTAGACGGCATGGGTATTTTAATTGACGGAACTGGAGATACAAATACAGTAAACGCTTCCGATTCAGAAGCAGATTGCACCATCAGTCTTACTGCAGAAGTATTGGAAAAACTTCGAGATGGTGACATCAATCCGATGATGGCAGTTATGGGCGGACAAATCAAAATTAGCGGAGACATGGGATTGGCAATGAAAGTCCAATCGCTGATGGGTTGAAAGTTATCCCGTTTTACAGTTTGTTCTAAATATAAAATTGGTAACAATTCTAAAACAATTCGTTGCCATTAACTTAATTAAAATCAAAAGTTTAAGGTCTAAATTTGCGTAAAAACAAATTGGATAAAACTCGCAAAGTAGACCTTTTAGTGCTTTCAGATATTCATTTGGGTACATATGGATGTCAAGCAAAGCCGCTTCTCAAATATCTAAGATCCGTAGACCCCAAAAGAATCATCCTCAATGGAGACATCATTGATATTTGGCAGTTTAATAAACGCTACTGGCCAAAGTCACATATGAAAGTGGTTAAATACATACTTACTCAAATACAACAAGGAAAAGAAATTTATTATTTGACTGGGAACCACGATGAAATGTTTCGAAAATTTGCGGGTTTTCAAATTAATAATTTTAAAATTCTCAATAAAAAAGTACTTGATTTGGATGGTAAAAAAGCATGGTTTTTTCATGGGGATGTTTTCGATATTACCATGCAATATTCGAAATGGTTAGCCCGGCTTGGCGCTATTGGTTATGATGCTCTGATTGTTATTAATAACGCATTGAATTTTGTGTTATCAAAATTAGGCCGTCCACGATATTCTCTATCAAAGAAGGTCAAAAACAATGTAAAAGGAGCTATAAAATTTATCAATAAGTTCGAAGAAATTATTGTAGGAATAGCCAGTGAGAGAAACTATAATTATGTGGTGTGTGGTCATATTCATCAACCTGCAATAAAAAAATACACTTTTAAAAATAAAAATATCATTTATCTCAACTCTGGAGATTGGATAGAAAATCTTACCGCCCTTGAATACCACAACAAAAAATGGAAGATCTACCAACACGATCTAAATTTTAAAGAAGAAGAAGAAGAATCATCCCAGGACAATACAGATTTATCGCCCAAGGAACTGTTTCAAGAAATGATGAATGAGTTTAAAATAATGGAAAACTGATGAAAATTCTTTACGGTATTCAAACAACTGGAAACGGTCATCTGACGCGTGCAAAAGAAGTCATCTCCATTCTAAACAAAAGGGCAGAAGTGGATGTGATTTTAAGTGGCCCTAAAACTAATAAAATCTCTCTAAACCATCCGATAAAGCATCACTATCGAGGACTCACTTTTTTTTACACCAAAAAAGGGGAGATTCACTGGCTGAAAACACTTTTTAAAAATAATTTTTTTAAACTTTTCATTGACATCTTCCACTGTCCTTTAGATTCTTACGATTTAATTTTAAATGATTTTGAACCAGTAACTGCCTGGTCGTGTTATTTGAAAAACAAAAAATGTGTCGCCTTAAGCAATCAATACTCTTTATTCTCTGATAAGGGTCCCAAATTAAAAAAGCGGTTTCAAACAACCCTAAAAATGCTTCGCTATTTTGCACCTGCTACTTATGGTTATGGTTTACATTTCAAGAAATTTGACGACAATATTTTCCTTCCTATCATCCGAAAAAAAATAAGAAAAGTAAAAGTGAGCGACATGGGATATTTTTTAGTCTATCTTCCCAGTTATGGCATAGAAGAAATCAAAAACGTTTTAATCACTTTCCCTAACTCTAATTGGGTTGTTTTTTCACCAGAAATTGAAAAGTCTGAATTAGAAAATAACATTCAATGGGAACCAATAAACGAAACTACATTTTTAAAAAATATAGCAAGTTGTAGGGGTGTGGTAACATCTGCAGGATTTTCTACTTTATCAGAGGCTATGTATTTAAAAAAACCCATTTTAACGACCCCTATTGCCTCCCAAATTGAACAAGCGTATAATGCTGAAATGATTCGGGAAATGGGAGGAAAAGTGATCAAAAAGTTTTCTGTCAAGCATAAAAAGGAAATTCAAAAATGGATCTTAGATCCAAAAGTCATTGCTGTAGAGCTAGAACAAAAAAATTATGAAGTGGTAGATCGTATTCTTTTGGATTATATCAAATCCCTTTTAAATCTAGATCAAGTTCGCTTAAACTGAGCAACTCATGTCAGCACCACAGCACTGTGGGGACTTGATTTTTCCTTCGCAACTTCTACAAATTGAAATTTGAACCACATTTCCGTCATCTAATGTGAGGTGGTCATTTTCTAAAGGTTGGTCGCATTTAGCACAACTGGCGTTTACTGCCATTCCACAAGAAGCACATTCATAAGTAGCCATAATTTGTTTTTTTAGTTATTTAAAGTTACTCTTTTTTTATCAAAACCAAACCCCATTTAAACAAACTAATCAATAACCAAACCCAAGGTGCACCGTGCAACAAAAGATCAAAATAATCCATGCTACCCATACCTGTGCCTCCACCTGCAATCCATCGGATTTTTCCCAACAGGTGGGGCTCAGGAGTAAAAGGTGCAAGGCCGAGTGTCAGCGCAATGATCAGTGGGGTTATAAAGGGAATTTTTTGACTCATAAGGATTTATTTAGAACATCTAAGGGCCAAGGAACCTGTTGACCGGTCTCTTTTAGTTTTGGCATTTGAGCTTCCACTTTAATCAAATGTGCTGTAAGTGTTTTTGCCAACCTCAAGGTTTCTTCTGTATTTTTTTTAACTAAATTCTTTTGTTCTCCAATATCTGAGGGTAAATGATACAATTCTAAGTTTTGGTTTTCATGAAAATAAATCAGCTTCCAAGGCCCCTCACGTATGGCGCTATAACTACCTATTCCTGGCCCAGAAGGACCCCATGCATTGGGGTAATGCCAATACAGAGGCCGTTCTTCACTTTTAAGAGAATTATTTTTTAATAGAGGTACAAAACTTGTTCCGTCAAGGGTTTGAGGAATTTCTCCAGAATCTACATTTGCCATTTCCAAGATTGAAGGGAAAAAGTCTTCAATAATCAAAGGAGTACTATTTACAGTAGCAGGAAAAGTTTTTCCAGGCCAATACGCCAACATAGGCACTCGAATTCCCCCTTCATATATTGAACCTTTACCGCTTTTAAGAGGGAGGTTGTGTGTGTGTTTTTCACCCCCTCTAGCTACTGCACTCAAGCCCCCGTTGTCAGACATAAATAAAATAATTGTATTGTCTTCAAGCTGTTGGGCCTCCAAATACTCCATCACCTCTCCTAGAGCTGCGTCCATGCTTTCAATCATAGAGGCATAACGGGCTTCGGGTTCTTCCATACCTTTGTTTCGATAGGCTTCTATGTAACGATCGTTCGCCATCAAAGGAGTATGAATACCGTATAAAGCGAAATACAAGAAAAAAGGCTGCTTGTTCGCTACGGGTTCATTCATTGCAATACGTACTTCTTTTGATAGTACTTCGGTCAAAAAGAGATCTTGACCATGATATTTTTCCAAACCTGGAACCGCCCAAACTTCTTTACCTTTTTTACCATTTCCAAAGTTTTCACGTCCCAAATAGCTTTCAGGAGCTCCTGCAGCATGACCCGCAATATTGACTTGAAATCCCAAATTTAACGGATTTGAAGAGGGGTAACCAATCGCTCCAAAATGAGCTTTCCCAGCGTGAATGGTATAATATCCCTTTTCTGATAACAGCTGGGGAAGAGGTTTGGCATGGGCTGCATTTGGAGTAGCTGCATCTAGACCAATTCCGTTGTAATTCCAATCAGGAAAATCTAAAGTGGGATGGTTCAACTCCATAGGTTGTAGCTTATCGGGTTGTAAGGTCCAGTTCGTTACCCGATGACGAGCCGCGTTCATTCCTGTCATCAAACTCACACGTGTGGGAGAGCAAACCGGAGTAGCATAGGCATTGGTAAATTTCACTCCCTTTTGAGCCAACCGCTCCATATTGGGAGTCTGATATATCCTATTAAAGTCCGTCGACTGATCCCAAAATGGTACCGAAGTATCTTGCCAACCCATATCGTCAACAAAAAACATAACAATATTTGGCATTGGAGAATTTTCTTTTGCGGTTTGACAGCTTATTGCTATAAATGGGAGTAAAAGCAAAAATGAACGTACATGTTTCGTCCGTTTAAAGTTTTCAAGGACTTTATTTCTCAAGCATGTCTCACAAGAAATTAAAATTACTCTTTTGATTTTTCTTAAATAGTTCATCTCGAGGACTTTCTTTATTCGTTAATTTCAGGAGCTTTAAATAGTCCTAAATTATTAATTACTACTTGGGCTTTGGTATCGGTTACTGTAAATCGAATTGCTTCTACGGTTTGGGTTTCAAAGCGAATCAAACGTTTATTTCCAATGGTAGATCCTTCATAAATTTTCTGCCATTTCCCTGCAGTCATAATCTCAAAATGAAAGGCTTTAATTCGCTGACCTAAGGGAATGTATTCTTGTATCATAAACGTATTGGCTTTTATGGGGTCAGCTAGGGTAACGGTTAGAGTGGGTTGTAGATCTTCAGATGTCGCCGCCCAATAGGTGCTTAAATCTTCATCAACTAAATGTTTTTTTGAAAAGTTGTTTACCTCCGAGGATGTTTTCACTCTTTGACTTAAAAGATAATTGGTTGAGAAGGTTTCTTTTAAAAAGGAGGCTAAAGCGTTCAAATTGGCAACTTCATTTTCGTGCACCAATCCTCTCGTATCTACTGGTAAATTCAATAAGAGTGAACTGTTAAGACCTACAGAGTTGTAATAAATATCAACCAACTTGGACAACGACTTTACTTGATCATCTTGTTCAGGATGATAATACCAACCTGGACGTATGGATACATCGGTTTCTGTTGGAACCCAATGTGTTCCATTTTCTTGACCTGCAGCAAAGCGTTGAAAATCGGGCATTCCCCCGTACACACTATCGCGAAAAATAGGAGACCATGTGGTCTCATTTGCATAACCTTTTTCATTTCCCACCCAACGAATATCTGGACCTGCATCACTAAAAATAACTGCTTGAGGCTGAAGTTCCCTTACCATCTTGATGGTATTGGGCCAGTCGTAATAAATTCGTTTATCTACACGTCGTTCTTCATTTGCACCTCCGTAGTAACCATCTCCCCCGTTAGCTCCATCAAACCACACTTCAAAGATCTCACCGTATTCGGTCAAAAGCTCGGTTAATTGATTTCTGAAGTAAGTAATGTATTCTGGTTTTCCATAGTCGGGATGATTACGGTCCCAAGGGGAAAGGTAAATTCCAAACTTTAAACCGTATTCTTTACAAGCTTCGGAAAGCTCGCGAATCAAATCTCCCTGTCCATTTCTCCAAGGGGAATTTTTTACAGAATGCTCTGTGTAATCACTGGGCCATAAACAAAACCCATCGTGGTGTTTTGCTGTAATGATAATTCCTTTCATCCCAGCTTCTTTGGCAACTCTTGCCCATTGCTTTGTGTCCAATTCAGTAGGATTAAACTGCTCTGGTTTTTCGTCTCCAAAACCCCATTCCATATTGGTGAAAGTATTCATATTGAAGTGAATAAAGGCATAGTACTCCAACTCCTGCCATGCCATTTGATATGAATTCGGTATAGGTTCTACGGGTGCTATCAGGGTTTGTTTTGTGGTACAACTGACAAAAAACCCTATGTAAAGAAGGGTCATAAATAACTTTGGATAACTAACTAATTTCACGTTTCTATTTTTTAAATTTTGGATCGATAAATTCCCATTCTCTGATGTGCGGATGACGATGGGCAAGTCGCTGTAAGGAATCTATTTTTTTAATAAGCTCTGGATGTTGTTCCGCAAGGTTTTCTTCTTCTTTGGGATCATTGTTTAGGTTGTACAATTCCCAAGTGCTGTTTGGATTCGTTTTCATGTCAATTTTTACACCTTTCCAATCTCCCATCCGCAATGCAATTTGCCCTCTTTTTTCAGGATATTCGAAGTAAAGAAAAGGGTGGTTTCTTTGTCCGTCTTTTCCCAACAATTCGGGAAGCAATGAAATTCCGTCGGGAGAACTGGGTTTTTGTCCAACAAGTTCTGCAAAAGTATTGAACATATCCCAATGACCCGAAACCAAATCGGAAGTTTGGCCTGCCTTGATTTTGTTTTTCCAATAGGCTATAAAAGGCACGCGAATGCCCCCTTCATAAACATCCATCTTTAGACCTCGAAATCCTCCTGCACTGTTGAAATATTCAGGATCAACTCCACCTGCAAAAGTAGGCCCATTGTCGCTTGAAAACAGAATTAATGTATTTTCTTCTTGTCCGCGTGCCTTGACGGCTTCCCAAATTTTACCCACCTCACTATCCAAATGGGTAATCATCGCAGCATAGGCGGAAAGGGGATATTGGTGTGCGGAGTAGCCTTTATTTCCATAGTAGGGCTGTTCCTCAAACTGTCCTTGGTACTGAAGCAATAAGCTGTCTGGGATTTGGAGAGAGACGTGAGGTATAGGGGATGGATAGTACAAGAAAAAAGGTTTGTCTGTTGCGGTGGTATCCAAAAAATGAAGCGCTTTTTCTATCATTCTATCGGGTGCAAAGTCCGTTCCTTTAAATTGATCAAAAGCAGCTTGATTACTTTCCTTTTCAATCTGATTGTGTACTAAAAAATAGGTGTTGTCCAAGGGGGCAACTTGATCATTTTCCCAAAGGTGTGTGGGATAATAATTGTGAGCTTGTTTTTGGTCAAGGTAGCCATAGTAATAATCAAAACCTTGCAACAATGGACTTCCTGTAGTCCCATTCATTCCCAATCCCCATTTTCCGACCATTGCGGTTTGATACCCCGCCTTTTTGAGCATTTTCGCCAAGGTAGGTGTGGTTTCAGGAATAGGCATTTGACCACCTTCTTTTTCATCGGCAAACTGACCCAACTCATAGTTTCCCCGAATGTAGGCATGGCCTGCGTGCGTTCCCGTAAGCAACATATAACGGGACGGAGCACATACAGGAGCCCCTGTATAATGTTGGGTAAAACGCATCCCTCCTGCAGCCAAACGATCTAGGTTTGGAGTTTTGATTTTTGTTTGACCATAGGCTCCAAGTTCTCCATAGCCTAAATCATCTGCAAAAATATAAATGATGTTTGGAGTTGATGCGGTTTTAGATTGGGGATTCATACATCCTAAAAAACATATTCCTAAGAGGAAGAGTAAACTGTTCTGCATATTTAAATTTTTATAAATATTTTTTGTTTAAAAAGCCAATAACACAAATACCAAAGTCCAAATAATACAAATAGTCCTGAACTCAGATCAGCCCACCAAGAAGAAAAACCTCCAATCACGCTGTTGGAAAAAGGTTTAATGATTTTTAAAAATAATCCTCCACCGCCCAAAGAAGCAAATAAGTAAATAAATAGTGGGTTGACTCCAACCACTCTGAATACTAAAATCTTTTTTACGAGCCCTTTGATGTCTATCAACCAATAGCAAAATGCCAAGGCGAGAAAGGTCCATCCCGCAGAGAGCAGCACAAAAGAAGTCGTAGCTATACGTTTAATGACGGGTGTAAAAGAAAAAGTCAGATAACCAAGAGTCATTGCGATAATACCAGCCAAGATCAACTTTTTTAGTTTTTCTGAAGCAGACGTATTTTCCATCAACCACTTTCCAGCAACTACGCCCCAAAGGGTGTGTGCTGTAGTTGGAATGGCATTAAATGCAGCCCAGTGTCCTCCGTATTCATATCCACTAATTAAAATATTAAACCACGTTCCGAAATTTTGACCTGCCACAAATGCTTGATCAAATCCTGTAACAGGAAAAAAGCGGTAGAGCAAATCGGAAATTAAAATAAAAGCAAAGCCTAGCGTGATTTGAAGCCATGAAGCTTGTTTTAACAAAAGAAAAGAAATCAAATAGGTAAACGATAATTGGGCCAATACATTGTCAAACTGAAATACAATTTTCTCAGGTCCAACACAATAGAGCCCCCAGCCGAAAAGTAGAAGTAACAGTGCTCTTTGAAACGCATGACGGCGTATTTTGACCTCACTATCTCCTTTCTTTTTTCTATTTGCGTAGGATAAAGGGATCGAAACCCCTACAATGAACATAAAAAAAGGTTGAACCAAATCCCAAAAATGCAAGCCTTCCCACTTGGCATGATGAAATAGAAAATCCACAACCACTGTCAACTGTTCATTTCCCGAATTCCTCAACACCTCAAAAAGGTGCGCAAATTCTGCAATAAGCAGGAACATCACAAAACCTCTAAAAAAGTCTAGAGAAGCTAACCGCTGATTTAAGTCTATTGATTTCACCGCAATTCGATTCGAATTATAGTATCTATAGCATCTTTATCAATTTTGGAAACATCAATCGCCAATCCAAATCCATCATTTCTATAAGGGAGTTTTGTATTGGTTTTCATATCGTAAATCCCCTTAATTCGAACAGGAACCTCATCCGCATGTATGACCTTAACATTTGGATTTAAAAGATGAACAAAAACAGATTTTCCCTTTTGGGTAGAAACAAAGTCATCGTTAGGAGGTATGGGTCCTTTTTGCGTACCATAAATCGTATCTCCATGGTCTTTTAGCCAAGCACCCATTGTTTTTAACGAAGCTTTGTGCTTTGGTTGAATTTTACCATTGGGCATAGGCCCCACATTCAAAAGTAAGTTACTGCCATAGCCAGCGGCTTTGATCAAATAGTGGATGAGTTCTTTATCGGTTTTGTGCTTGCGGTCTTGCAGATTAAAACCCCATGACCCATTAATAGTCTGACATACTTCCAAGGGTACAGATCCGATTTGATCTGCGGGTGTCCCCCAACCCGTAGTGTTTTTGCCGGGTAAATCTTTTTCAAACATCTGAAAATCCTCTCCCTCGATGATTCCAATATGATGATTATTTCCTATCAAAGCCTGAGGTTGCATTTTGTGAATCATTCCATAAATCTCATCGTAATGCCAATCTAATTTTACATCGCCAAAGGTTTTTCCGTCCCATTCATTTTGATCCCAATGTCCATCAAACCAAATACCCCCAATCTCTCCGTAATTAGTTAATAGCTCTTTGAGTTGCCCTTTCATAAAAGCAATGTAATCTTCCCATTTTCCTTCTCCACGACCTTGGATACCATTCCCAGTTCTTCCCCTAGGGAAGTAATCATCTCGGTTCCAATCCAAAAGCGAATAATAAAAAAACAATTTAATTCCTTGTTTACGACATTCTTCTGCAAGTGCTTTTAACACATCTTTCCCGTAAGGGGTACGGTCTACAATATCGTAATCAGTCATCTGGGTGTCAAACATGGAGAACCCATCGTGATGACGACTGGTGATGGTGATGTATTTCATACCTGCCTCTTTGACCATTGCGACCCATTCTTTGGCATCAAAGTCAATAGGATTGAAGAAAGAAGGTAACTTTTCATACTCTTCTACACTGATGTTTTGGTTGTTCATCACCCATTCTCCGTCTCCGAGAATGCTATATACTCCCCAATGCACAAAAAGTCCAAAACGCGCGTCTTGGAACCAGGCACGTGCTTCTAGATTTTCGGGGCTGGGTTGATAATTTTGAGCACTAAGTTTTCCGTTAAATAAACAAAAACAGGCTACTATCAGGAGATAGAGAGGTCTTAGTTTCATCTGAAATGTTCTTTTTTGATTGTTTAAATTCATCGTATTATTCTCTGTTAAGATAGTAAAAAAAGCTAATTTTATGGAAAATGAAATATATGCGTAACATACTCAAACCCCTTTTTATTCTGATAATCGCTTTTATGATGAATAGCCTGAATGCTCAAGATTGGCCCAATTTCAAGGAGTTTAAAGAAGCCAATGCCCTTTTGCCTCAAGTGTCACAAAACGAAAAGCGTGTCGTTTTTATGGGAAACTCTATCACCATCGGCTGGCTTCAAACCCATCCTGATTTTTTTAAAAACAAACCGTATGTCAATCGTGGAATTAGTGGGCAGACAACGCCTCAAATGTTGGTGCGCTTCCGTGCAGATGTAGTGGATTTAAATGCAGCAGCAGTGGTACTCCTTGCAGGCACCAATGACATTGCTGGAAATACAGGTCCTGTAACTCTTGAAATGATTTTAGACAATATCAAATCGATGACCGAAATAGCTCATGCCAACGGTATAAAGGTCATTTTATGTTCAGTACTTCCCGCTTTTGACTACCCCTGGAGTCCTGGATTGTCACCCAATATTAAAATTCCAAAACTCAACGCAATGATCAAAAGTTACGCCGAAAAAAGTGGTGCGTATTACCTTGACTACTTTAGCGCCTTAGAGGATGGAAACAATGGTATAATCAAAGAATACACCACAGATGGCGTTCATTTGACCCTTAAAGGATATCAGATTATGGAGCCCCTGGTAGAAAACGCACTACAAAAAGTATTTAATTAGATGACACGAACGATCCTATATCTAACAACTGCAGTGTGCTTCATGTTTGCGTGTCAATCTCCCGCTGAACTCCCTGAAATTGTTTTATTTGAAAACGGGACAGGGGATTATAGTTGTTATCGAATTCCTGCGATCCTCAAAGCTCCTGAAGGTAGTTTGCTTGCTTTTGCCGAGGGCCGTACTGAAAATTGTGGAGATTTTGGGAATGTTGACATTCTTCTGCGGAGAAGTGAAGATGGAGGGAAAAGTTGGTCCAATACACAAGTTGTTGTAGATTTTGGAACGCTTCAAGCAGGAAATCCTGCGCCCGTGGTGGATTATTTTGATCCTGAATATCCTCAAGGTAGAATCTTTTTATTTTACAATACGGGAAATGTTTCTGAAAACGATATGCGTTTGGGTAAAGGAATACGTGATGTTCATTACATTACCAGTGAAGATCATGGAAAAACATGGTCTGCACCTGTAAACATTTCAGAACATGTGCACTTCAATGCGACAACTTCTAAAGGACATCTCGATTGGCGCACACATGCCAATACTCCTGGTCATGCATTGCAATTTAAAAAAGGTAGTTACAAGGGAAGAATTTATATCCCTGCCAATCATTCTGCAGGAGACCCGCAGGAGGGGTTTAACGAATATCGCGCCTATGGATTTTATTCTGATGACCACGGAAAAACTTGGTCTGTGAGCCCAGATATCGATATTCCTTCTTCAAATGAAGCCATTGGAACAGAACTTCCCAATGGAGACTTGATGCTCAACATCAGAGAGCAGAATGGAAAAACCAAACGGCGTTTGGTAGCTCTCAGTTCCGATGGAGGAGCCACTTGGAAGGAGACCTATTTTGATTCTGCATTGATTACTCCTGTCTGCCAATCCAGCATTCTTTTATTTGAACAAAAAAAGCAGTCAATTTTGATTTATTCTGGACCCAATAGCACCGATAAAAGAGAGAAAATGACGCTAAAATTTAGTTTAGATTCGGGAAAAAATTGGGTAAAAGAAAAGGAAATTCACCCTGGAGGAGCCGCTTACTCTGACCTAGTTCAAGTGAATAAAGAACAGGTGGGGCTATTTTATGAAAAAGATTTTAAGCAATTGGTATATAAAGTTTTCACTCCAAAAGCAATTCTCTCGGAGTGAAAACAGGAAGTGTTATTTCGTAAAGGAGACTTTCGCTCTGTAATACCCCCAACCCAAGTGAAGGTCTACCCCTGAAGTCCCTTTTTCAAAAGCCATAGAAAATGCTTCTAAAGATTCATTTCCCTCTGTTAAAGGTACATTGACACGGGTTACATCCATATCCTGGTTATAACTGTAGGCGCCCCATACGTGGGTAGCTTTATTAATGATAATGGTCATTTGTTCTCCATTAGGGATTGCATAAAGCGTATAGGAGCCTGAAGGGAGTTCTGTGTTTCCCACTTTCATAGAAGTGTATAAAGTAAGCTCTGTGGATTCATTGGCACCCATTCTCCAAATTTTTCCCTCTGGGACTAAGGTAGTGATATCTCTTCCGTTAAGTTGTGGTCTGCTGTACAATACACGAGCCCACTTGTTGGTCTCTTTATTGCTCGCAGGGTACTCAATCATGTCTAGAGGGCTTTTGTCTAATCCTCTAAAGCTTTGCGCTTGAAGAATCCCCCCAAAAAGTAGTACTAGTGAAAGTGTAATTAAGTTTTTCATAATGTTGTTTTTTATTCGAAACGAAGATAAAATAAGTTTAGTGAAAGTAGTTTAAAGTTCTGTTAAAATGAACAAATGAGGTATACAGGGTGGTGGTCAGAAGCCCAAAGACCTTCTGGTGTTTTGATCCATAAATGTGCTGCTTTTTTAACCTCAAACCCTTTTTGAAAAATATAATCTATTCTTCCCTCTGCATTTTTTTCTGTTTCAAAACCTGAAAAGGTTCCATAAGTAGGATCGCTTTTAGGAAGTTCAAAAAGTACGTCTTGAAATGTTGCCTGAAAGATTTGAATAGGTAGGGTATCTGGTGTTAAATTAAAATCTCCAGTGATCAAAATGGGTAAATTTTGGGGGTTATACTTATGAATTTGATTCAAAATAAGCCTTGCTGCTTGAGTCCGAGCTACTTTTCCCACATGATCAAAATGGGTATTGAACACCCAAAATTGTTTTTTGGACTTGTGATGTTCAAAACGAGCGTAGGTACAAATTCGTTCCAGTGCCGCGTCCCATCCTACAGAAATTTGTTCTGGAGTTTCTGAAAGCCAAAAAGTACCCGACTCTAAAATACTAAGTTTAGTCTTGTGGTAAAAAATAGGACTGTACTCTCCTTTAGACTTTCCATCTTCACGCCCTACTCCTACATAAGCATAGTCCTCTAGAGCTTTAGTAAGATCCAACAATTGATTATGTAAAACTTCTTGCATTCCAATAATATCTGGAGTTTGTTTTAAAAAATAATCGGTTAAAGTTCCTTTTCTAAATTGCCATTGGTTTTTTCCATCTTTCGGATTGTCATAGCGGATGTTGTAAGACATTGCTTGCAGCGTTACCTTTTGCTGAGCGTAGCTCATTGAAAAACCAAAAAGTATTATAACAAAAACTTTAAAACGAAACGAAGGGGAGAACTCAAAATTCATAGTGACAATTTAATCTTTTTAAAATTAAGATAATAGAAATGAGTAGTAAGGCTTTAAGGGCGAAATAGAATCCCTATCTTTTTTGTAAATTTCAAAAAATAAAAAAATATGAAACCGCTTTATCTCACCCTATTTTATCTTTTGTCCTTCATTCAAATCTTTGGTCAATCTGGAAAAGTGATGGACGAACTGAAACTAACTAGTAAGATCCTAAATGGAGAACGTAAATTTGCGGTGTACCTCCCTCCAGATTATGAAACTTCTACCCGGAGCTATCCTGTCCTGTACTTGTTGCATGGTTATACCGATAATCAAACTGGTTGGGTTCAATTTGGAGAGGTTCAATATATTGCAGACAAAGCCATCAATGAAGGTAAAGCGACTCCCATGATTATCATTATGCCCGATGCAGACACGGGGCTTCCGGGATATACAAATGCCATTTCTGGCGATTGGCACTATGAAGACTTTTTCTTTGAAGAGCTAATGCCTCATGTAGAAGAACGTTTTCGAATCAAAAAAAAGAAGCAGTTTCGTGCGGTGGCTGGACTTTCCATGGGCGGGGGAGGTAGTTTCCTATATGCCTTGCATCGGCCAGATCTCTTTTCTTCTGCAGCTCCATTGAGTGCATGGATGGGGCCAAAATCACTTGAGGAAATGAACGATTTTGCAAAAAGAGAAAACATGAAGTTTGATGAAAAAAACCTTAACGCATTTTTACAACGCAATAACCCTTTGAATCTTGTAGATCAAATGAGTAAAGAGGAACTCAACTCCGTTCGTTGGTATATTGACTGTGGTGACGATGACTTTTTGTACGAAGCCAATAGCTTGATGCACATCAAGTTGCGAAAGAAAGAAGTGAATCACGAATTTCGTATTCGCGATGGGGGACATACTTGGACCTATTGGCGTTCTGCTTTACCCACCGTTTTGGAATTCATTTCTGAACGGTTTCATCAATAAAATTAAACAATCGAAAATGAAGCGTAGAAACTTTATCAATACTACTGCCCTAGCGGGTCTTGGAGTTGCTAGTCTTTCATCCTTTAAAAAGCCTGAAATAAGTAGTTCACAGATTAAAATTACCCTGACTCCGTGGTCCTTGATTCGTACGGGATATGGTGGTAATGATCCCTTAAATATCGATTTGTTGGATTATCCTCGAGTAGCCAAATCACTAGGATTCGATTTTATCGATCACGAAATGTTTCATTTCCCTCCAAATTTAAATGATTCTTACATAGATAAGATGAATAAAGCCATGGAAGCTGCTGGTGTCCAAAGTGCCGTTATGCTAACAGGGGGAAAAGGCGACCTTGGAGATCAAGATCTAAAAAAACGAAAAGAAGCGCTAGCTACCTATCGGTATTGGATTGATGTTGCTGCTTCACTCAACTGTAAAGCTCTGCGAAATGTGTGTGGAGAATACATCACTATTCCACATAAAGAAAAACTAAAGTATGCCATAGAAGGAGTTCGTGAATTAGGTCAATATGCTAAGTCAAAAGGCTTGGATTTACTTATTGAAAATCACAATGGGTATTCTTCAGAACCCGAATGGATGATTGCTCTTATGAAAGGAGTCAATTTAGAGAATGTAGGAGTTTTAGGAGATTTCACCAATTGGACTTTAGAACGCAATCCCGATACGTTTTATCCAGATCCTTACAAAGGAATTGAGTTGCTTGCTCCTTACATTCGTGCAGTCAGTGCTAAGTCAGAATATTTTGATCGCCATGGTGAGGAAACCACCACAGATTACAAAAAAATGTTTTCAATACTTGAAAAAGCACCTCAATTTAAATATGCAGGGGTGGAATTTTTTGGAAACGATATCTCAAGAAATCAGGGGGCTTTGCAAACCAAAAAGCTAATTGAAAAAGTACTTTTTCATAGTAACGAGTAAGCTAATACCAAATTTATTGATTTATAAACAAGACATAACGAACGCTTTTCAAGTGGGGATTGCATAAAAATATAAAATGATCAAAGCAGTAATTTTTGACATGGATGGGGTCATCATCAACAGTGAGCCAATGCATCAAAAGGCCTATCGGATGATGTTTGAGAAATTTAATCTCAATGTTTCTGAACAGCTCTACACTTCCTTTACTGGTATGGCAACATTACCTATTTGTGAGAAATTGTGTGAGGTCTTTGCATTAGATCATTCCCCTCAGGTTTTAGTAGATTCAAAACGATACTTTTTTAAACAGTTGTTTGAAAACGGAGAAGAACTTAAATTGATTGATGGAGTCTTGGAACTGATCCAACATTACCATCAGTTGAAGATCACATTAATTCTTGCTTCTTCTGCTTCTATGGCAAACATCAATATGACTTTTCAAAAATTTAATTTAGACCCTTATTTTAAGGCAAAAATAAGTGGTGCTGAACTTAAAGCCTCAAAGCCACACCCTGAGATTTTTGAAAAGGCAGTCACACTTTCAGGCGTTTCAAAAGAAGCGTGCTTTGTAATCGAAGATGCTACGAATGGAATTATTGCAGCAAAGGCTGCAGGGCTTTTTTGTGTGGCTTTTGACGGAGGGCATTCCCAGCATCAAAATTACACTCAGGCCGATCGCGTCGTTACCGATTTTAAGTCCCTACAATTAGAAAACTTAAAACAACTCTTTGAAAATTAAAAAACTAACATATACTTATGTCGCATAACACTGAAATCTTTGGAGCTTTCTTTGCCCTGTTGTCTGTCATTTTGGGTGCGTTTGGAGCGCACTTATTGAAAAAAAAGATTCCAGAACCTGCCTTACAATCCTTTGAGGTTGGGGTGCGATATATGATGTATCACGGTCTTGCGTTGCTGGTCCTTCCTCTTTTATCCTTATCTGAAACTGAATGGATCGAGCGGTTTTTTATCGTAGGCACTGTATTGTTTTCCCTTAGCATTTTTCTTTTGTCACTTCAAACGATGTTAAAACGCAATCTTAAGATACTTGGACCTGTGACTCCCTTAGGGGGAGGTTTTTTAATTATAGGATGGGGACTCCTATTGTTTAAGTTTCTCAGTTTCTATTTCAATTGAAGCCCTCTCCAAAATCAATTCCCCTTATTGGGTAACGAAAGGAAGTTTGATGTGTGAAGGATAACGCTTGGAATGATGAATTATATTGTGAGCCACCACACTTTCTGACTCGTCATAGTTGTTCCCTCCTGTATTCAAATTTCTTGAAAATCTGGGAAAGTTACTACTGGATACTTCAATTCTGATACGGTGTCCTTTTTTAAAATAATTGCTCGTCGCCATAGGGGTGAGCGCTACTTTATATACCTGATCCTTTCTCATGAACACTTCTTTGTCGTAGCCTTCTCGATAACGCACTCTTTGAATGGTTTCATCTAAATTGTATGCGGTTCCATCAGGAAGCACATCAATGATTTTGATGGTTAAATCGGTATCTTTTACATCAGACGACAAATAGAGTACACTTTCAATAAATCCACTCATTTCAACACCTTCTTCTAAAGGATCTGAGGTGTAAACCAAAATATCTTCACGTTCCTCCATTTCACGTTGGTCAAATGCTCCTCCTTGTACAGCATTTCCTGTACAACACACCCCTCCACCGTAGGAGGTTACGGGATTCATAGGGTCGTAATAAAAGGAATCTGAGCGTTTCCCACTTTGATCTGGAGTAGCGGTCAATTTACCGTCACCAAATCGGGTATTGGCATTGCCCTCACTGTTTAAATAAAAGGTAGTGAGTTTTGCGTTTTTCGGAGGCCATGTTTCCGAAGCTTGCCAAATATTTTTACCCATAGTGAAATATTGTACTCGGGGTGTCTTTGATTTAAAATCATTCGATTCCCCTTTTAAATGCAAATCAAACCAAGAGTAAATTTGTTCGTCATAATTCAGTCGGGCATCTCCTATGGAGCGCTCCCCTACAATGGTATTTTCTGTAGCACGAGTATAGCCACAATGTAATGTGGGTGCAATCACCAAATATTGATTGTCTTTTGTAAAGGCATCTGCTCCGTTTTCTCTTACGTAATTGAACAACGCCAAATTGGGCGATACGGAGACATCATACCAAGACACAAACCAAAAACTGGGTATACCAAAATCCATAGTATCGTGATACAATCCCCCTTCAAACCACTCTGGATCGTTGGGCTTGCGCACAATCATTTTGTCAAAAATTTCTTTTTTACCATTCACATTTTTTAAAACATCTTTTAGTGGGAGGTAGTTGAAAGCTTCTTTCCAATTTACAGGTGGATTTTCTGGCGCAAGGTCATAAAATCTTGAGATTCGAATTAGGTCTTCTTGGGAGGCACCTGCGGGTATCCTCGGTTTGAATTTATCCTGTTCTACACCGTACAGCCACGCATGGAAAAGCAACTGTTCTGCTCCACCACGGTACCAATTACCTTGCTCAAAATACGAGCCTACCACCCCAACGCCTGCTCCGTAACCTTGGGGAACCATTGCGGCATGGGAAGGATGATCCAAGGCTGCAACCGCCATTTGCCATTCTGCGGTGGAGGAACACCCCAAAGTCCCAATTTTTCCATTGGACCAGATTTGTTTTGCCATCCAACTGAACGCATCATAACCATCAGTTAGAGGAACACCTAAAATATCCCATTCTCCTTCAGAAAAAAACCGACCTCGTTCGTTTTGAACCACATAGGCATAACCCTTTTTGATGGCTTCATAAGCCCGTTCCATAGTGCGTGTCCGCTCTTTCCCATCACCCCAAGAATTAAAGTTGTAAGGGGTTCTCGAAAAAATAATGGGAACTTTTTTATCTGTTTTTGGACGATAGATGTCAGTGGCTAAACGAACCCCGTCGCGCATGGGCATCATTACCTTTTCTTCAACGATCGCAATTTCAAGAATTTTTTCTCGAATATTATTTTGTGCATTAAGCGTAAAAGAACTTATTCCAGCAAGTAAAAACAATAATAGAAGGGAAAGACGTTTCATATAATAGTTTATTTAGAGTATTAAATTAAAAAGAATTAATAACAAATAATGAGTTTTCTTAAAGATTTAATATAAAAAAACCTTTCGTAAAAGGAACACCTAATAATTGTTCAAAATTAAAATCTGAACAAAATGATTTCAGAGAGCTGTTGAAATGAGATGTTTAATGACCAATTTTACAAACCCCATAAGTTAATTATTTATTTGCTATATAATGATCTTCAAATAGCTTAAATTTAGCAATATTTAAAATTAATGATGAATAGCTCTTTTAAACGAACATTGAATAGCATATTAATTATGCTTATGTTTTCCTCTTTTTTTATAGGATTTTCTCACACTGGTGACCATACGACCCAAGGTAAGCTATGGATTCTTAACAACCCAACTAAATCCGTAAAAGCAGATTTTATTTCTTTAAATAATCATCAAGTTTATTTAAAAGATGTAACTAGCCATACAATAGTCAATTATCCATTGACTGACTTTTCAATGGTGGATCAGTATCTGATTTTAAAGCAAGATGAATTTTCGAAAAAAATAAATCGGCAGCATCCAAATCAAACCCACCTAACGGCACCTATACAAACCAAAAAAATAAGTAAGAATAAAGCTGAATTTGGTCTATTGATATTGGTCTTATTAATTGTTTCAATCATTTTTTATTTTGGTTTTTCCAAAACAAAAAAGCCTGCATTAGCAGTATTTTATTTCTCACTTTTTGTGTTGGTGTTGGTGGCATGTGCACCAGAAGAGGAGGAAGATATACCCGATACAATTCAAACGTCAGATCCAGTAAAAGAGGATACTACTGACTCCAGCTCTGACAATACATCTACAGACACTACTTCAGATAGCGATACCTCTTCAACTGATACAGATTCTAATAATGATTCGAGTGATTCAAATTCTACAAGCGATTTAATCAGTACAATAGTTAGTCACTTTAGTGATTTTTCTGGTGTAACCATTACTAGTGATGACGACCATTTTTATATTCATTCCTACAGCTGGCCAGAACATGGTATGGGAGTAGGTATTACCTCCTGGCAAGAACAAGTCCCAATACCACAAAATTATACTGGTAACAATAGCTGGGTTATTCCTATCAATCCTAAAATGGCAGACGAACCTTTAAGTACAAGCGACCATCTCCTTAAAGGGGCTCTGGCAGTTGCGGTAAACGGAGTGCCAATATTTAATGTGTTCAACAACCGAGGTGAAAACGCCTATCTTATTGGTGAATTGGATAATTGGGGAGGTCACTTTGGGCGTGGAGACGACTACCACTACCACCTTATTCCAACCCATCTGGAAGAAACTGTAGGAACCGACCAACCTTTAGCCTATGCACTTGACGGTTATCCTGTTTATGGGTATACAGACGAAACTCTAGATGACGCCTTTGGTCGTTATGACAGTGATGGAAATTACCGATACCATGCAAAAACGACTGAACCTTATTACATGCCTTATGTAATGGGAGAAATTGTTATTGATCCAAACTCTACAGCTCCCGAAGATCAGATTTATCCGCAGCCAGTTCAAAATCCTGTTCGCCCTTCAAATGGCTTTAAACCTGTAAATAATGCAACCGTTACAGCTTTTACTCAAACAGGGACTAATGCATTTTCTTTTGAATATACCGTTGGTGAAGTAAAGTACTATGTGAATTACAATTGGGACGAAAATTGTAAATTCACTTACACCTATGTTGATGAAAATGGAGGGACAACTAATATACCTACCTATGGAGCAATTTCAGATACTTCTGTAAATGTTGAGGTGTACAACAACGTCTCCTTTTGTCAAGATGTGAATCTAGGTGAGGCGAGCGATGAGGAGGTATCCTCTTCAGATTCCAATACTAGCCCAGATGACACAGAAGAAATCGGATTTTCTGCAACTTCAACGATTTCTGATTTTACCTTGTCCAGCATTGCAATCGATTCTGAAGGCAACCTTTTGGATAACTATAAATGTGAGGACAAAGTGAATGGAATTGAAAAATCAATACCTATTGCTTGGTCAAACGTACCCGATGGAACAACTAGTCTGGCCATTTCAATTCACGGTTTTCCTAATCAAAATGAAACCAATTCTTATTTAACTTTATGGAATATCGACCCTACCAATGTTACTGAAATTGAATACGGGGGTGCTAACGATGGTGCATGGTATATGGGACCAAACAAAGACGGGGCGTCTATCTCCTACAGTTCCCCTTGTAGTCCTAACGGAGCAACCCAAACCTACTATATGACCCTTTACGCTTTAAGTAAAACTCCACCTAGTTTACCTGAAGAAAATTCACTTACTGTAGACTATGGAGTTCTGGTAGATTCACTATCCGAAGTGACTATAATTGATCAAGTTGTTTTGGAATATGTATCTTCTTCAAATTAGGTAAAAAAAAACCCTCCACATGGGAGGGTAAATTCTTATTTTAATAAGCGATCATTATAATATAATGTCTCTAAAATAATCATTCCTTCTTCATTAAAGTCATGCTGTGAATGGAATTTTAAAACAATATTTTTTCCGGTCTTCAAGTTTTTTACAGTCATATTATACCATGCTAAAACAACCCCACCATTGCCTTCATAATCTATATAGTCGGGATACCCAACTTCATCTATTGAAACAAATTCAAATTTACTAAATACTTCACCCACATATTCTTGATGATCCTTTAGACTCTTGGTGTTTTGATCGATTGAATTGGAATCATTTATTCTAGCATTAGGTGAAAAATCTTTCCAAACTTTATCAAGATTACCTTGTGCAAGGTTATACCAAATTT
>JAFMLQ010000048.1 GCA_017852075.1 Flavobacteriaceae bacterium
TAAAGGAAGTGCTTTAAAACTTGCCCAGATGCTCAGTATGGAAAAAAATCTGATGCCCCAGGCGTATGTAGAGCAATTTAGTTTGGCTCAGTTTTCTGTCCCTCCTTTGTCGGGCGCTTTAGTAAAAAAAACCATTCGAAAATACTTAGGTTCAGATCCTGACGAGATTTTTGAGAGTTTTTCTTTGGATTCAGAAAATGCGGCAAGTATTGGTCAGGTTCACCGTGCTACAAAAGAAGGGAAAAAGCTTGCGGTAAAAATTCAGTATCCTGGTGTGGCCAGTAGCATTCGTTCAGATTTGGCTATTGTGAAACCCATTGCCCTTAAAATGTTCAATCTTAAAGGGAAGGATACAGATCGATATTTTGAGGAAGTCGAAAATAAATTACTCGAGGAAACAGACTATTTGCAAGAACTACAGAGCAGCCAACAGATTTCAGAAGCCGCACAAGACATTCCCAACCTTATTTTTCCAAAATATTACCCCAAATGGACAACCTCTAAAATTTTGACCATGGATTGGATGGAAGGGATTCATCTTTCAGAATATGTAAGTCAATCGCATCTCGATCCACAACAACGCAATCTATTAGGGCAAACTCTTTGGGATTTTTACATGTTTCAAATTCACGGCTTGCGCAAAGTTCAAGCTGATCCACACCCAGGAAATTTTATGGTGTCCAAGCAAGGTGAGCTTATCGCTATAGATTTTGGATGTGTCAAAGAAATTCCAGAAGAATTCTATACACCCTATTTTGAGTTGTCCAAAAAAGAAAATATAGAAAATGAGGAGACATTTGTTAAATTATTAACTGAACTAGAAATCCTCCTCAATACCGATACCGAAGAAGAGACTCGCTATTTCACCGAACTTTTTCAGAGGATGATGCGTTTGTTTACCAAGCCTTTTCACGACAAGCATTTTGATTTTTCCGATGTTAGGTTTTGGAATGATATTACCAACCTTTCAAAGTCGTTTGCTGAAGATTCTCAGTTAAGACAGATGAATGGAAATCGAGGATCTAAGCATTTTATTTACATCAATCGAACGTTTTTTGGTTTATATCACTTATTGCATGACTTAGAGGCTCAAATTGAAACAGAGTCTTTTCAAAACTATCTCAAATAGGTATTGTTATAATAGGCCTACGAATTGTTCAAATGGATGAGGCTAAAACGACCCATCAATTACTTTCAATGGCGCCTTGTTGTTCTTTATACAATCTGATTTTACCGTCCAAAAGTACAGCAATTACAGTATAGTATTCATCTATGCTGGTTTTAGGAAGATCTAAATAAATCAATCCAGGATAGGCACTCCAGTAGGGTTTGCTTAATACGTGATGGTTAAGAGTCACTCCGTTGCCTACTACATAAGCACGATTGATTTTATTGTGAATGCCTTTAAGTGCAATTTTACCATCTTTGGGAATATCGCGAACATAGAGGTATAAAATTGTTTGGTCTTTAGACAATGCCGTAGGGCCATAAAAATGTTGATATGGTATTCCCGCTTCCACATTATAAATTGCTTCCCCATGTTTTTTAGTCCATTTTCCTAGTTGGGTCAACAAGTCGTATTGTTCCTCAGGAATGGTACCATCTGCTTTAGGTCCAATATCCAAAAGTAAGTTTCCACCTTTGCTTATGCAATCCACAAAAATATCGATGACTTGTTGTGGAGTCTTATAATTCGTGTCGTTTTGTTGAAAACCCCAAGAGTCATTGGAAGTCATACACAATTCCCAATACAAGTCTTTAGGACGATATACAGGTAGTCCGATTTCGGGAGTAGCATAATCTCCTTTTCCTCTCAACCGAGAATTAAAAATAACTGCTGGATTTTTTTGGGTAAGTAGGGTCTTGATGGAATCAATCCCCCATTCTTCCGCATTGTGTTCCCAATCGCCATCAAACCACCATAAATCAGGATTAAATTGGTCTCTAAGTTCTTTCATTTGACCGTAACTGTAGTCTAAAAAGCGTTGCCAACGCTTTGGGTCTTCCTGAATTTGATAACGCTTTTTAGTTCTTGTAAATTCTGTATAATCGGGATAGGACCAATCAGGCAGCGAATAATAAGCTCCAACTTTGATATTTTCATTTCGTAACGCTTTGACAAAAGGTTCTAAAAGGTCTCTTTTGGCCGGGCTACTTCTTACCGCGTTCAAATTGCCGTATTTGGTCTTCCAAAGAGCAAAACCATCATGATGCTTTGTCGTGATTACTGCATATTTTGCACCACTATTTTTAATCAGTCTTGCCCAATCCTCTGGTTTATAATTTTTTGCAGTAAATCCGCGAGTTTGTTTTAGGTAATCTTCATGTGAAATATAGTTGTTAAAAAAAGACCAAGATTCACTGATCCCATTTACCGCATAGATTCCCCAATGAATAAAAATTCCCAGTTTTGCCTCCTTAAACCATTCCATTTTTTGAGCATGCATCAAGGAGTCTTCTTTTTTCTGAGCCTTTGTTGAAAAGCTGTTCAGCAAAACGACCAAAAATAAAAAAAATACTTTTCCTAAATAAGGTTTATAGTTTCTCATTGTGAAGTGACACTTTAAAATATTTGTACTCAATTTACGATTTTGATTTTCATCGAGGAAAATTCATTCTAAAATTAATTTACCTCAAATAAAATACTTGCCTCAAGAACGTCGAAAAGGTTTTAAAATGGGCTTGCCATATGAAGTCATGTTTTGCACGCGTATTTTTTATTTTCATTATGTGTATATTTACAAAGCACTCAGTATGCAGTTTTTTAACAAAGTTAAAATTTAAAAGGCACCCTTTTA
This sequence comes from Flavobacteriaceae bacterium, assembly GCA_017852075.1. Taxonomy (GTDB): domain Bacteria; phylum Bacteroidota; class Bacteroidia; order Flavobacteriales; family Flavobacteriaceae; genus MS024-2A. Next base: position 2,799 of record JAFMLQ010000048.1, read on the forward strand.
AGTGTCCACAAAACTAATAGTAAGTATATGTTCAATTCAAAAATCATAGGGTTAGGAAAGTATTTACCTGATAATGTAGTAACCAATGCAGATCTGGAGAAAATAATGGATACTTCTGATGCTTGGATTCAAGAAAGAACAGGAATTAAAGAGCGTAGGCATATTGCTAAAGGAAGTGATGATTCGACCTCTTTGATGGGAGTAAAAGCATCAAAAATTGCAATAGAACGGGCTGGTCTTACCCCCCAGGATATTGACCTGATTCTATTCGCTACACTAAGTCCCGATTACTATTTTCCAGGTTCTGGAGTGTTGGTACAAGAAGCTTTACAAATACCAGAATGTCCAGCTATGGATATCCGTATGCAATGTTCAGGGTTTGTTTATGCTGTGGCTACCGCAGACCAATTCATCAAAACAGGAATGTACAAAAATGTCTTGGTTATCGGCTCAGAATACCATTCAGGAGGATTGGATATGACTACTCGAGGGAGAAATATCTCAGTTATTTTTGGAGATGGTGCGGGTGCGGTAGTGATGACTCGCTCTGAAAACAATGAGACAGGCATCCTAAATTCACAACTGCATTCTGAAGGAAAACACGCCAAAGAATTGTCTTTAATCGGACCCAGCACAGGACGTTGGGTACCTGAAATTATGGAAAATAACGACCCTGATGATATTTCGTACTACCCATATATGAACGGGCAGTTTGTTTTTAAAAATGCCGTTGTTCGCTTTTCTGAAGTAATCATGGCTGGTGTAAAAAAGGCTGGATGGAAACCTGAAAATATTGATATGTTGATTCCCCATCAAGCCAATCTTCGCATTTCCCAATTTGTTCAAAAGAAGTTTGGTTTAAGCGATACTCAAGTATATAATAACATCCAGCGCTATGGAAACACTACGGCAGCTTCCATTCCCATTGCCTTGACGGAAGCTTGGGAGGAAGGAAAGATAAAAGAAGGAAGTAAAGTGGTACTGGCAGCTTTTGGAAGTGGATTTACTTGGGGTAGTGTAAGTATTCAATGGTAAATTATAAGACGCTGGTTTTAGGAGCCTCCACAGATCCCGAAAGGTATTCCTACCAGGCGGTTCAGCGTTTGGTAGCAGCAAAGATACCCGTCGTTCCCATGGGTATAAAAAAAGGACATATTGAAGGGATTCTTATGGTACCCCCTTTAGATCCGCAAAAGGATATACATACTGTCTCTCTTTATCTTTCTCCTTCCCGACAAGAAGAATATTTTGACTTCATCATTGAACTTCAACCCAAGCGTGTGCTTTTTAATCCAGGAACGGAAAATCCCGTTTTTGCGCAAAAACTTACTGCAGCTGAAATTGCCTGGGAAAATGCCTGTAATTTGGTATTACTTTCGACGAATCAGTACCAAACCTAAAAAAGTTAACAGTCCGTTTAAGGGTAGCAGTTCGTACCCTATTTGATACCCTCCCAGAACGTCAGCATCTAGGGAGCCCAAAAAACTGATTAAAATTAGTACTGTGATAAGTACAGGCCAGAGCCATCGTTCTTTAATTTTATAATTCGTAAAGATTCCAAAAGCAAAAAGACCTAATAAAGGGCCGTAGGTATATCCCGCAACGGTCAAAAGCCCATCAATCACATTGCGATCTAGGATGTATTTAAATGCAATTACAACTAGGATAAGCATAAGACTCATACCTACATGGATTTTTTTCCGAAGTTTTTTCTGTTTGATTTGTTCGTATTTTTCAATATTTAAAAAATCCACACAAAATGAAGTTGTTAATGAGGTCAATGCACTATCTGCACTGCTGTATGCAGCAGCAATCAAGCCCAAAATAAAGGTGACCGCAACTGCAATTCCAAGGTTGCCATTCAGCGCAATCTCGGGGAAAAGTAAATCGGTTTTTGGACTTCCGTCCATCATTGGAATGGCGATACCTTCTCTGCCTGCATAGATATAAAGCAAGGCGCCTAAAAGCATAAAAAGACCAGTGACAACTACCAATACAATACTAAATACGACCATGTTTTTTTGAGCGTCTTTAAGATTTCGACAACTTAGATTTTTTTGCATCATATCTTGATCTAGACCTGTCATACAAATCGTAACAAAAGCACCTCCTAAAAAAGATTTTAAAAAGTGATTTCGATTTAAAAGAGAATCGGTAACAATAACGTCGCTAAACTTTGAAAGTTCTGAAGAGGCTAGAAAATCAAAAAAGGACCAATCCAAGGCTTGGTTGATATAAATAATGGACAGTAATACCGCCGCTATCATAAGCGTAGTTTGGAGAGTATCGGTAAACACGATCGTTTTAATTCCTCCTTTCTGAGTGTAAACCCAGATTAGGACAATGGATAAAATCACGGTCACCTCAAAAGGTATATTCCACGAATCAAAAATGAACTGTTGTAAAACAATGGCAACTAGGAAAAGTCTAAAGGCCGCACCCAGTACTCGGGAAATAAAGAAAAAAAACGCTCCTGCGTAATGACTAGATTTGCCAAAACGAGAAGAAAGGTACTCATAGATGGAGGTCACATTGTTTTTATAGTATATGGGAAGCAGTACATAAGCCACCACAAAATATCCAAAGAGATATCCTAATACCACTTGAAAATAGCTGAACTGAGAAGCTTCTACCCACCCAGGAACCGAAATAAAAGTAACCCCAGATAAAGAGGCACCCACCATTCCAAAAGCAACCAAATACCATGGTGAGTTTCTGTTGGCTTTAAAAAATTCTTCATTGGAATCTTCTTTTACAACGAGATAAGATACGCTCACAAGAATAAGGAAATATCCCACAATGAGGCTGAGGATAAAAAGTGGACTGATCATTTTTGATATTTATTTTAACGAAGATACAAAAGTAGGAACAACCTAGTTTTTTGTAAATTTGCACATGGATTTTTCTTCAAAACTACTTGAAAATGCAGTGCAAGAAATTGCCCTACTTCCAGGAATTGGAAAGCGGACCGCCTTGCGCCTTGCATTGCACCTTTTAAAACAACCTAAAGAGAATACTGAAATGCTCTCAAAAGCTCTGACTGGACTCAGAGAAGGAGTTGTGTTCTGTTCCAGTTGTCACAATCTGTCAGATCAACAGATTTGTGAAATTTGCTCGAGTCCCAAGCGCAACAAAAACTTACTCTGTGTAGTAGAAGATATTCGGGACGTCATGGCGATTGAAAATACAGGTCAGTTTCAAGGAATTTATCACGTTCTAGGTGGAATTATTTCCCCAATGGATGGGATCGGACCTCAAGATTTAAATATTGCCTCCTTGATCGAAAAAGTCAAGACAGATGATGTAGAGGAGGTTATCTTTGCACTTAGTGCCACTATGGAAGCCGATACAACGAATTTTTATATTTACAAACTCTTGGCTCCCTACAATCTCAAAACCTCAACCATTGCTCGTGGTATTCCAGTGGGTGATGAATTGGAATATACCGATGAGGTTACTTTGGGAAGATCTATTTTAGCTCGCATTCCTTTTGAAGCTTCCATTTCAAAAAGTTGATTCTCAAAATAGTGAAGACAAGGGTGAATAAAATCTGTTTTCCCAATCAAAATTTGATACTTTTGCAAAACAAATCACTATGGGACAATATCATCTAAAACTACCCAAAATGGGCGAAAGTGTAGCCGAAGCCACGGTAACGAAATGGCTGAAGCAAGTTGGCGACACCGTATCTTTAGATGACCCTATTGTTGAAATTGCCACAGACAAGGTAGATACCGATGTGACTTCTGAAGTAGAGGGCGTAATTTTGGAGCAGTGCTTTCAAGAAAATCAGGTGGTTCAAATTGGGGAAGTTTTGGTGATTATTGAAACCGAAGGAGAAGTACCCGAAATGTCCAAGATTCCTGAAAAAAGTGAAACCACTCCCAAACTTGAAAAAGAAACAGAAGTACCTGTTCAGGAGATAGTCACAACATTAGAAAAAGAAATTAATACAGTTGACAATTCAATTCAAGCCAACTTTGATGGTAAAGAGAGGTTTTATTCCCCTTTAGTACGGAATATTGCTAAAAAAGAATTGATTTCACAAATGGAATTGGATCAGATTCCAGGAACGGGTAAAGACCAGCGCTTAACAAAAACCGACTTACTCAATTACCTAAAAAATAGACCTGCCGTAGAAAAGACCCAAACCTCAACACCCCATGCCCAACCCGAAGTCATGGCTCCCTCGCTTCAAAATCCTGTAATTGCACAACCAAGTATTGGAGGTGGAGATCAAATTCTGGAGATGAGTAGGATGGAAAAATTGATTTCAAAACACATGAAATCAAGTTTGGAGCAATCCGCACATGTGCAATCATTTATCGAAGTAGATGTGACCCATCTTTGGGACTGGAGGGAGCAGGTGAAAGCTTCTTTTTTAAAACGAGAAGGTGAAAAACTCACTTTTACCCCCTTGTTTATGACTGCCATCATCAAGGCTTTACGTGATTACCCTGCTTTAAATAGTAGTTTGGATGGGGATAAAATCATCATCAAAAAAGACATCAATGTAGGGATGGCAACCGCCTTACCTGATGGTAATTTGATCGTTCCTGTTATCAAGAACGCAGATCACCTGAATCTGGTCGGATTGACCAAGGCGGTCAATGATTTGGCTACTCGTGCTAGAAATAACAACTTAAAGCCAGAGGAAATACAAAACGGTACCTATACCTTTACCAATATTGGAAACTTTGGTTCCATCATGGGTACGCCCATTATTAATCAACCTCAAGTAGGAATCTTAGCCATTGGCGTGATTCGAAAAATGCCCGCAGTGATCGAAACTCCAAAAGGCGATTTTATCGGTATCCGAAGAAAAGTAATTCTTTCTCACAGTTACGATCATCGGATCATCAATGGAGCCACAGGAGGATTGTTTGTAAAACGCGTTGCTGAATATTTAGAAAATTGGGAAGCGGACCTTCCTTTTTAACCCAAAACCACATGAAACTTCAACTCACCAAACCCCTTTGTTTTTTTGATCTAGAAACTACGGGTACCGATATAAGTAAAGATCGGATTGTAGAAATTGCCATTCTCAAACTCCATCCCGATGGATCTAAAGAAACCTTAGAAGCTCGTGTGAATCCTGAAATGCCCATTCCTGCTGAAGTTTCAGCGGTTCATGGCATTACTGATGAGATGGTGGCAGATGCGCCTACATTCAAAGAGCAATCTCATAAAATTTATAATTTTCTTAAAGATTGTGATTTGGCAGGCTTTAATTCGGATCGTTTTGACATTCCTCTTTTGGTGGAAGAATTGCTCCGGGCAGAAATTGATTTTAACTTCAATAATACCAAAACCATCGATGTGCAAACGATATTTCACAAAATGGAAGCCCGAACCCTTTCGGCTGCTTTAAGGTTTTATTGTGACCAAGAGCTTACCGATGCGCACTCTGCACAAGCCGATACAAAGGCCACACACGATGTGCTTTTGGCACAGCTCGATCGTTATCAAGACTTGGAACCCAACGTGCACTTTTTGAACGAGTTTAGTACCCGAAGAAAAACAGCAGATTTTGCAGGTTTCGTGGTCTATAACAAAGAGGATGCCATGTGTTTTGGTTTTGGAAAACACAAAGGAAAAAAAGTTACTGAAGTACTGGAAAAAGAACCCGGCTATTTCGGTTGGGTACTCAATGCCGATTTTCCTAGATATACTAAAAAAGTATTGACTGAAATTCGACTTCAATCCCTGAATACTAAAGGTTAGGTCTGTGAAAATCATTTGTGTCGGAAGAAATTATGCAGCACACATCGAGGAGTTGCAAAACGAAAAACCAAAAGAGCCCGTTTTATTTCTTAAACCAGATACTACTATTTTACAGAAAAGTCACCCCTTTTTTATACCTCATTTTAGTTCAGATATTCATTATGAGGTAGAGGTATTGGTTCGTATCCAAAGAATCGGAAAACATATACAGCCTGAATTTGCGTCAAAATACTATGATGAAATTGGTTTGGGCATTGACTTTACAGCACGTACCCTCCAAAAGGAATTGAAAGATAAAGGATTGCCTTGGGAGAAATCCAAGGCTTTCGATGGTTCCGCAGTCATTGGAGAGTGGTATTCCAAAAGTGATTTTAAGGATTTGAATCGTTTGAATTTTTCATTGGAATGCAACGGAAAAATTGTACAAGAAGGAAACACATCAAATATGCTGTGGAAGATAGATGAATTGATCAGTTATGTGTCTCAGTATTTTACATTAAAAATTGGTGATGTCATTTTTACTGGAACTCCCTCCGGGGTAGGTGCTGTAGCGGAAAATGATATTTTAGTAGGCCATTTAGAGGGCAAACAAGCTTTTTCAGTAAAAATCAAATGAAGGCGGAATTAATTACAATTGGAGACGAGATTCTCATAGGGCAGATCGTGAATACCAACGCAGTTTTTTTAGCTAAAGCACTAAATAAAATTGGAATAGAAGTTACTCAAATAACGAGTATTTCTGATGAAAGTACTGCTATTGTAAAGGCTTTGGATGACTCTTATGAACGTGCAGAATTGGTGATTCTTACAGGAGGATTGGGACCTACCAAAGACGATTTGACCAAACATACTCTCTGTACCTATTTCAACGATACTTTAGTTGAAAACAAAGAAATTTTAGCACATATTGAGGAGATTTTTGAAAAGTACGTAACTACACCCATCAACAATCAAAATAGACAACAAGCCTTACTTCCTTCAAAAGCCAAAATTCTTAAAAATCAACACGGTACCGCTTCGGGAATGTGGTTTGAGCGAGAAGGACAAGTGATTATATCGTTACCAGGAGTGCCTTTTGAGATGAAAGCACTAATGACTCA
>JAFMLQ010000022.1 GCA_017852075.1 Flavobacteriaceae bacterium
ATTTTTTTTAAAATTTACTTCATCTTAGTAATTTCAAAAAGATAGCGAAAGTGATTTCTTTCTTTGACAGTACCCGTTTTAGCTCTTTTCTTTGCTTCTTTGTGCAAGTTATTTTGAAGCGCTTTTAAAGAGGCTTTTAAGCGCGGATTTAATTTCTTCTCTTCTGAAAGCATTTTAATGTGTTCCGCAAAACGAATTTGGAGTACCATTCTGGAATCATCCAAAGGGGTTTTAGAATCGATTATACTAGAGTAAATTTCCTCTAGGAGCGCGTCGGGAGAAAGTCCCACCCCCTCGAGTGTCAATCCAGCAGAGAGCATCCTATTGAGCCTCACTACGCTTAAAATTTGATATAAGGCACTGTATTGAATGTTTTGCAATCGTTCCAAACCTCCCTCTTTTTTGATTTTTGAAATCAATTCAGGATCTACCAGCCAATTTTGTGTACTCCAAAGGTGTACGTCTAGAAAACTTAGAGCTTTTCGCTGTTCTGAAGCAGCAACATTTTTATAGGGAGTATTTTGTTGTCCTTTGAACATTAAGGTTTCATTTATTCCACCAATCATTTTGACCACATGATAGACATAACGTCTATATACTCCTAGGAGTTCATTGTACAATTCGTTCAAGTCCTCATAAGACTGTCCTTCAGAGGTTGTCCATTCTTCAAGATTTTGTGCTACTATTTTTAAATTTTTTAGTCCGTATTTACTTGCTTTTACTGGATCATCACCTATGTTTTCGGTTTGTGTATCAGGATCATTCCCCCCAGATCCGAACATAAAAATTGGATTCATACTTTTTTCATCTACCATTTTTTTCAAGGAAACTTTTTCCGTTTCAGAAGTTTCCCCGATGTAATAGCGATAGCCCCATTCGATGGCATAATCGTCGTAAGGGCCCAATTGACGTACAAAGCGGATGTTTTCATCACCTGGCTGAGCTATATAGTTGTACCGTGCATAGTCCATGATGGTGGTAGCAATTCCCATTTTTTGGGTAAAACTACCTGATCGAAGAGAATCTACAGAATAAGCAGCACTAGCTTTCATATTATGTGGAAGCCCAAGCGCATGACCGATTTCATGAGATATGACGCGGCGCATCATTTCTCCAATTTCTTCTTCAGAAGTATTTAGTGTTCTCGCTTTGGGATTGGCTGCTCCGGTTTCTAAGAGATAACGATTGCGGTAAGAACGCAAATGGTTGTGATACCAGATGATATCACTTTCAATAATTTCACCTGTACGTGGGTCTGACACACTAGGCCCTGTGGCATTTCTTGTAGTAGATGCAACATAGCGAACGGTAGAATAGCGCACATCTTCAGGGCTAAAATCAGGATCTTCTTCTGGACTTGGAGGATCTTTTGCAATTATCGCATTTTTAAATCCTGCCTTTTCAAAAACTTGCGCCCAATCCTCTATGCCTTGTTTAAAATAAGGGCGCCATTTGAGTGGCGTTGCGGGATCCAGATAATAGACAATTGGTTTTAGGGGTTCTACGAGTTCTCCCCGACTGTAAGCATCTTTATCCTTGGGTTCTAACCTCCATCTTCTGATAATTTCAATATTGTCTGATTTTAACGCCTCCGAGCTGTAATTGTATTTTCTCAAACTAAACCAGCCCACGCGAGAATCCGCATAACGCACTGGCATAGGGTTTTCAGGTAATAGAATGAGGGAATGGTTGACTTGAAAACTGAATGTTTGTGCGCGATTATTTCGGGGAGGTTTATTGGCGCTGTAGGTTAGGGTATGACGAATTTCTACATTATTGGGAAAACATTTGATGGTGTCAATAAAGCTGCGTTTGGGATCGACATTGCCGATACCAAATTGTTTTTTTTGTGAAGAGCGTAAAATATTAAATCCTGGAGAATCTGTTTTAAAGTAGCTACTCACATCAATTAAGAACCGATCGGTTTCTTTGTTTTTGATTGGAAAGGTTGCTAAAATTGGAGGGAAATTATTTTGTGATACACTTTGTGCTATAGGATCCTCTTGATCAGCAATATTGATATAGCTTTTTTGAGTGAGAACAATTTGAGATCCCTTTTTAGAAAAGTGAATGAGTTGTTCACTGGTTTTGGACCCTGCATTTTGATAAGCTTGAAAATTTGCAGGAAATTGAACAAAACGTGTGACCATCAGCAAATCCTTGTCCAATAAATCATTTCCAATTTCAAAATAAATTTCACCCTCTTTGTGATAAGAAATTAGTAAGCCCACCTGTTTTTTTAGGCCTTTGGTTAGGGAGTCAATCGATTTTTTATCATCCTCTTTTAACTTAGGCTTTTGTGCCATAGTGAGACTGTAGTTCAAAAAAAGAAATAATAGGAATAGGTGTGATGTTCGCATTTTGTTTTTTTTACAATATCAAAAAAAATGATAGATTTTAATTGTTTGAGCGCGAATAAAATGTAATTTGGAATTACTTAAACAAAATACTTATGAAATCATTGGTTCTCTCTTCATTGTGCGTGCTCTTATTTGTTCCTTTTCAATCTGTAGAAGCTCAAAAACGAAAAAGTAACACAACTACCAAAGCAACTCCTGAGGTATCTTTAGATGCTTTTTCACTTCGTAACGTAGGCCCAGCCTTTCTATCAGGAAGGATTGCAGACATCAAAACCCATCCAGAAAACGAAAATGTATGGTATGTAGCTACGGGATCTTCTGGGGTTTGGAAAACCAACAACGCAGGAACCACATGGAATCCCATTTTTGACAAGCAATCTTCATATTCTACGGGATGTATTACATTGGATCCGTCCAATCCCGACATCGTATGGGTTGGGACAGGTGAAAACGTGGGAGGAAGACACGTGGCCTATGGAGATGGAGTATACCGAAGTGATGATGGAGGAAAGACATGGAAAAACAAAGGTTTGAAAACTTCGGAACATATCTCAGAGATCATTGTACATCCAGACAATTCTGACGTTGTATGGGTGGCAGCTCAAGGCCCTCTTTGGACCAAAGGTGGAGAACGGGGACTTTACAAAACGACCAATGGAGGTACTACGTGGAAGAAAGTTTTGGGGAATGACCAATGGACTGGGGTCACCGATATTATGATCGATCCTAGAAATCCACAGATTCTTTATGCAGCGACTTGGGATCGACACCGAACCGTGGCTGCGCTGATGGGCGGAGGGCCTGGAACCGCTATATACCGATCTGAAGATGGGGGCGATAATTGGACAAAACTCAGTAATGGCCTACCCAAATCTAATATGGGTAAAATCGGGCTTGCCATTTCGCCTCAAAACCCTGATGTTGTCTATGCGGCTATCGAATTGGACAGGAAATCTGGAGCCGTATATCGTTCTTCAAATCGAGGGGCATCGTGGGTTAAAATGTCTAATACAGTTTCAGGAGGAACAGGACCGCATTACTATCAAGAGCTTTTTGCCAGTCCGCACGAATTTGACCGTTTGTATTTGATGAATGTGCGTGTCCTTACATCAGGTGACGGTGGAAAAACATTTGTACAGTTAAAAGAAAGTGATAAACATTCTGACAACCATGCCATTGTATTTAAAAAAGACGATCCTAATTATATTATGTTAGGAACCGATGCAGGTATATATGAAACTTTTGACAATGCAGAAACATGGAGGTATATCAAAAACCTTCCTTTGACCCAATTCTACAAGGTTGCGGTAAACAATGCTGAGCCTTTTTACCATATTTTTGGAGGTACGCAAGACAACGGCTCTGCAGGTGGCCCCTCAGCCACGGATGAACGTGAAGGAATTGCAAATAAACACTGGTACAAAACACTCTTTGCGGATGGGCACCAATCGGCTACCGATCCCGTGTATAATGATATCATTTATGCAGAAACCCAACAAGGGGGGTTGTATCGTGTGGATTTGACTACAGGTGAACAAGTTTCCATTCAGCCTAAAGCCCGTCTAGGAGAACCCCACGAGCGTTTCAACTGGGATGCTCCAATTTTGGTTAGTCCACACAATCCTAAGCGTCTCTATTTTGCTTCATATCGCGTTTGGAAGTCAGAAAGTCGCGGAGATGACTGGGAACCCATCTCGGGAGATTTGACTCGAAACGAAAACCGTTTGGCACTTCCTATCATGGGACGTACACAAAGTTGGGATAATGCTTGGGATGTAGGAGCCATGTCCAACTACAATACCATTACTTCTCTAGCAGAATCACCTGTACAAGAGGGATTACTCTATGCAGGTACTGATGATGGTTTTATTCAAGTATCAGAAAATGGAGGAGATAGCTGGAGAAAAATTCCTGTCACTGCACTCGGATTGGCTCCGCGTACTTTTGTCAACGATATCAAAGCTGATTTATTCGATGCCAATACCGTCTATGTTGCCTTGGATAATCACAAAGAAGGGGACTTTAGTCCGTATTTGTTTAAAAGTACAGACCAAGGTAAAACCTGGAAATCCATCAGCGGGAATATACCAGATCGAACGTTGGTATGGAGAATGGTTCAAGATCCAGTAAAAAAGAATCTGCTTTTTGTTGGAACAGAATTCGGAATTTACACTTCTCTAAATGGGGGAGAAGAATGGCATAAACTAGGGGGTGCACCTACGATATCTTTCAGAGATCTGGTCATTCAAAAGCGTGAAAATGATTTGGTTGCTGCTTCTTTTGGACGCGGGTTTTTCATATTGGATGATTACAGTGCTTTACGAGAATTTACAGATGATAATCTGAAACAAAAAGCAAAACTCTTTACTCCACGAACTGCGAAATGGTTTGTTCCTAGAAGTAATATTGGCAATACAGGGGCTGATTATTATTTTGCAAAAAATCCCACCTATGGAGCGGTATTTACTTATCATTTGGCAGAAGATTACAAAACAGCCAAAGAACATCGCACAAAAAAAGAGGCTGATCTGAACAAGAAAAATGCAAACATTCCCTTTCCAGGATGGGATGCATTGGACGCAGAACGGGAGGAGCAAGCTGCTCAAGTTGTACTCAGTATTCAAGATAGTAAAGGCAATGTGATCAATAAAGTGAGTCAAAAAGCAAGTAAAGGAAGTCACCGTATTGCATGGAATTTCACTCACTTTAATCCTTATGCAGTTTCGGATCGTTCTTCGCAGACCAATCGGGGAGGTGCTTTGGCAAAGCCAGGTACTTATCAAGCTTCATTAGCTTTAATTCAAAACGGTAAAGTAACTCCCTTAGATGGACCTATTTCTTTTGAAATAAAAGCGATTCGTGAGGGTGTATTAAAAGGCATTGATACAGATGCCTATAACTCATATCTTGCTGAAGTTACCTCTGTATATAGTTCGATTGCTGCAGTTCAAGATGTATTGTCACAAAGTGTCAAAATGCATAAAGCGATGAAAATTGCTTTGAGTAGAGCGAAGATTCTTCCAGGCGCCATTGAAACTAAACTCGCCGAGTTAAATGCGGATTTGATTCGTATAAATAAAGGAATTTCAGGTAGCCCTTCTCGTAGTGAAGTAGGTGAGCGTAATCCTTCTGGAATTCGAAATTATTTGTCTACAGCTATGACTGGTTTGCAAAATTCATATGGCCCAACACCTTTACATGCCAAGAGTTTAGAAATAGCTAAAACCCTTTTGTCTGAGTTAAAAACCGAAGTCAAAACCATAAGTGAAACCCGAATTCCTGCGATAGAATCTGCTTTAAAAGCCGCAGGAGCTCCTTACATCATGGGGCAAGGAATAGAGTAAAAATTCGTTTAGATCGATTAAAAAAGGCTGCCAAGAGCAGCCTTTTTTTTAGGGGTTTTGGATGGGAAGACTTGGGCTTAGTTCAAAACACTCCAAAGAAAAATACTTGGTGGAAGCTAAAAGATGGTCAAAAATATCAGCCGAAATATGTTCGTAGTTCTTCCATTCTTTATCTATACTAAAAACATAAACCTCCAAAGGAATCCCTTGGGACGTTGGAGCTAATTGTCTGCACATTACAGTCATTTCTGAATTGATCATTGGGTGATTCTCAAGGTAGGCTTCAGTATAATAGCGGAACAAACCCAAATTGGTAAAGTTTCGTCCGTTGATCAATACATTCTTATTTACCTTCTTTGCTGCATTGGCAGTTTCAATTTCAGCACCTTTTTCTTTAACATATGAGGTTAAAAGTTCTATCTGCTCTATTTTTTTTAATTCTTCAGCTTCTAAAAAACGAATACTACTGACTTTTATAAGTAAGGATCGCTTGATCCTTCTTCCTGCAGATTCACTCATACCTCTCCAATTAATGAACGATTCCGAAATCAACTTGTAAGTAGGAATTGAGGTGATCGTTTTATCAAAGTTTTGAATTTGAACTGTAGAAAGACTTATGGATATGACATCACCATCAGCCTTATTTTGGGGCATACTGATCCAATCTCCAATCCGAACCGTATCATTTATTGCAATTTGTACACTAGCAACAAAACCTAAGATTGTATCTTTAAATACAAAGAGTAAAACTGCGGACAAAGCTCCTAGAGCAGTAACAAAATTCCATACGTCTTTACCTGTTAAGATGGATAAAATCAAAATACCCCCCATAAACCAAAGGAAAATCATTACAACTTGAAGATAGCTATCGAGGGGTTTATCTTTTAGTGCAGGTACGGTTTTGAGGTAATCGTTAATTGTTTTTAAAACACCCCGTACAAGAGAAATAAAAAAGATTACAAAGAGCGTCTCAAGAATAACCCTTGAGCCATTAAAAAGAAATTCGTAATGGGACTCAAATAAGTCGGGTATATACGCATAAAGAAAAAAGAGAAAAGGGATATAAGACAAGAGTCTGGGCACTTTATTTTGGAGTAACAAATCATCGAAAGAAGTTTTGGTTCTTCGCGAAACACGATTAAATACTCCGATAATAATTTTTCGAGATACCCAAAAAATCACCCAACCTATCAAAAGAATAAGGATAAATAACAGAAGTAATGTCAAGTTTTCTGTCCAAAATAAAGACAATCCCTTTGCTTCTAGAGCTTGAGAGATGTAAGTTTTTAAATTCAAAGAATTCATAGAATCTATTTTTGCTAAAATAACTTTTTATTAGAAAATTTCAATTTTTGTTTTGTAATGAGGTACAAGTTAAAGTGCCAAGGAATTATTTGAAGAAGAGGTGCTTAGATTCAGGTGTTAAATAGTTTTGCAGCACACTTTTCAATAGCCTTAACTAAAGTGTAGTAGTCTTCGGAACTACTTAAAGGATTCATCAATACTGTTCTCAGATAACGTTTATCATGGATTACACAGGAGGTAATATAAAATTCCCCAGAATTGATCAATTCATAGCGGAGGGCGAGTTGTTGTTGGTCATCAATTTGATCGGGTTTGTATTGAAAACACAAAATATTGGATTGAGGAGGGTAGGGGCAGTAAAAGTTTTGATTTGCATTTAAGATGGCGTATAGATCAAGGGCTTGTTGAAAGCTATTTTCAATAAATTTCACCATAGCACTTTCTCCTTCTAACGCAAAACTCCAAAAGAGTTTGGTTCCTAAAGCGGACTTGGTACATTCTACAGTAAATGGCATGGAATCCATACCAATGACCTCATTTTCATGAAAAACATAGCTTCCTTTTTGGTGAAAACTGTTCCACATTTGCTCTTGGTTTTTAAATAGAACTGCGGTACACAAAGCGGGTACTCTCAACATTTTATGTGCATCCCAAATCACAGAGTCGGCTTGTTGGATACCTTGGACTAATTTTTTGTATCGCTCAGAGAGCAGCGCTACCGCGCCATGGGCACCGTCAACATGAAACCAAAGTTGATTTTTTTTACAGAATGAAGCCATTTCTTCAAGTGGATCAAATAGACCCGTAGAGGTGGCACAGGCATTGGCAACGACAGCCATTACCCTTTTTCCTTCTTCTTTAGTTTTCTTATACACGTCTTCCAAAGCATCGGTAACTATGACTTCATTTTCATCCACAGGTACAGGAACAAACGCTTTTTTGCCCATTCCCATTATGGAAAGAGCCCTCATGATAGAGTAGTGGGAAGTGCTGGGGCCCATTACCACCAAATCTTTTGGACTGCCTTCTTCCCATGCCTCTGGGGCAATTGCTGCTCGAGCAGCAGAAAGTGCAGTCAAGTTTGCAATAGAACCTCCATGAGTCAAAATCCCACTGCCGTTTTCAGTGATTCGACTAAAATCACATAAATCTTTTCCTTTAAACCAACCCAACTGGCGCAACATCCAATGAATCATAAACCCCTCCAGAGTAGCTCCAGCTGGTCCCATTTCATACAATGAGCTGGGATTGTTTATGGTTCCGTGTATCCATTCAGGAATGCCAGACAAATCATGAGGAACTGCTACTTGATGCCCTAGATATTTGGGGTTTTTAAGATGATTGGTGTTTTGGAGATAGGTAGTAATAAATTCTTGAAGTTGTGTTGTGTTTTCGAAGCCCTTTTCAAAAATTGGTTTTACCATCAGCGCTTTTGCAATTTCTTCGGGTGTCTTTTGATTTAAAACGTCACTCGGTTCAGATAGACTTTCACGAATATAGTTTTCTAGCGCCGTAGCTACAATTTCATGAGTGGGACCAAAGGGCAATTTAGTTGCAGTTTGATTTCGTATGTTCATCTTCCGTAGTTTATTTTTTTAGTGATTTGGGATCGTATTTAAAAAAGAATCCCGCCCAAATTACTTTTGAAAGTGCATTGATATAAGGCATTAAAAGGATTAAGGTCCCACAGATTATAAAAAAAACACGCAGCAGATGGCCTGTCATTCCAAAAAACAAAAGAATCAAATAAACAGCAATGCTTATTGCTACACCCAGTCCATAGGACACGTACATAGAGCCATAAAAAAAACTCGGCTCAATTTTAAACCGTTGATTGCATTTTGGACAGCTTTCATTGACTTTATTGAACTTATTCAGTTGGTAAGGATGCGCTTCCAAAAGGTTTCCTTTTCTGCATTTCGGACACTTTAAAAAAAGTATAGCGAGGAGTTTTTTGATAATTTATTTTTTTCAAAAATACGCTTTTTTGTTTTTTTCATTTGATGAAAATAACGGCATTATTTCAATAAAATAAATCTTTCTTTTTTGGCTATGGACTTATTTTTTAGCGATACTTTGTTTTTTGGGCCTGAGCTAGTGCCGAAGTTGTCAAATGGTATTTGGTCAACATATTGGTGCGTTCCCAGTCTGGAATTTTTTGTTCTTTATAAAACTCAATAAAGCGTCGGGTAACTGCTCCAAAATGAGCTTCGTGACCTTCCCTTAAAGAATTTGGTATGACAATCTCCCAACGATCTCCTCTATTTTTAAAAAGAATCCCAGGATATTTTTTTGCTAATTCACCCATAGTGTTTTCGAATTCGAAAGCATCAAAACCTTCTTTGGGATTGATGTAGAGAGTTGGTGTAAAATTTTCTTGTGCAGTTTGAAGAATTTCTAAATCTGCTTTTGTCCCCCTCATTATCGAATAATGTGTGTCCCCTGTACCTTCGGGTGCTTTAAAATTCCACATCACTTCTACTTTGGCATGATGACCTTTTAGCGTATAGTGCATGGCTCCATTTGCATAAACAAAAAGACTATCATTTTGAATGTAAGGGTTAAGGTATTCTGGATATGTTGTCAACCCTGTTACCTTTTCAAAGTCTATGGAACTGAGAGCTGTAGTCCATCGTTGAGCCGTCTGCAACACTACCTCTTCGCGTTGAATGGCTTGTTCTGGGAAACATTCCCAAAAGGTAAGATCTACCAGATGTGCACTGACATCTACAAGACCTTCTCCTTGTTGTAAAGTATCAAAAAACCAAGCAGGACGAATCAAAGGAGTACCGGACACCTCTTTCGAATAGTGGTGTATAGAGGATTTTACGATAGCTGGTTTTTCAAGGCTTCCCTCAATCAAAGAACCAAAAACACCCTCTCGCTGAGCTAGTTCTTTTTGAAGCAGAGTAGTAATTTCAGAACGTTCCGTCATGATATCGTAAATCAATAATTTTTTTTCTGCAGCACGACGAAAGGCTGTTTCTAAGTTATCAAACTCTTGAGGATGAATTACCATGGGTTTGTCAGCAAGGACATGAAATCCGTTCTCTATGGCATCAAGGATATACTTTGTTTTTTTCTTGTTATTTCCTGAGAGTACTACAACACTTCCTGGTTTTTCTTCTAAAAATTTCTGATAAAAATCGTTTTGATCATATACGATGGTCTTCCATGCGGTCGGTTGATCCTTACGTTGATTGAAATTTTCTATTCGCTCAAGGTGCAAGTTGAGATCGGCACTTTTTGGTGCATACACATGAACTTCAGGGTTGATCTCAGGATACATGGTTTTTTGAACTAACGCTGCATGAAAGTGTCCTGGATCCAGTGTGATCCATCGAATTTGGTCCATTTTAGAACATGCGGTAACAAACAGCAATGAAAATAGTACAGTTATTCTTTTCATTTTAAAATTTGATATTTGAGGTCCCGTAGGGCGCTCTTTGTTTTCTTTGAAGCATTGCGTTGGCTTCCTTGTCATTTACAAAGCGTTCGTTCTCTGGATTCCATTCCAATTGACGAGGAAGTTTCATGGCAATATGACTAACCAAACATACTGTACAAGCACGGTGTCCAATTTCTACTGGAGAAATAGGTTCTTTACCACTTTTGATACACTCCAGCCAATTTCCGTGTTGTTCGTCGCTTTTATATAAGTGAATTTCATTTGGACCAATGACTGATTCCAAAAGTTTAGGATCACTAGCATCTAGTGATTTTACTCCGTTGTTTTCTGGAATGGGATCAGAGGCGGTGGCTCTATATGCTCCACGTGTTACAAAGATCCATCCTTCCTCTCCTTCGTAGCGAATTCCATTGGGGTAGCCACCACTGGTAAGCATAGTAATTCCATTTTCATATTCTGCTTTGACCAAGAAATCTCCGTGAACATCCCAACTTCCATTCTTTGGAAAATCAGCAATTGCTTCCACTCGGATGGGACCTGTATATTCGGTATTCATTCCCCAAGCAGCAGAATCAAAATGATGTTGTCCCCAACCTGTGATCATTCCAGCTCCAAATTGTTCTTTTCTTAACCACCCAGGACGACCATAACCTACCTTGGGGTGGACTAGCATTTCTGCATATTCCATTTCTGGAGTAGAGCCTAGCCAAGCGTCAAAATTTAATGCGGAAGGAATAGCTTCTGTTTGGGCAACAGGTCCTGAAGGATCTCCAGGAAGTCCTACTTTTACTGTATGCAATTTTCCAATTCTACCATTACGTACCAATTCTGCGGCATAACGAAATTGGGGGGAGGAGCGTTGCTGTGTACCTACTTGAAGAGTGATTTTTTGTTTTTGGACAATGTTACTGAGTAAGCGACCTTCTTCCACAGTCAATGAGGTGGGTTTTTGCAAATACACATGTTTTTTTGCTAATGCAGCCTCTATAGCGGGTTGTGCGTGCCAGTGGTCGGGAGTACTGATAATTACTGCATCGATATCTTTATGGGCAATAAGGTCTTGATAATTGTCAAACATTTTAGTATCTGATTTTTTACCCTTACCTCCGTAATACTGATCCACTAATTTTTTCCCGTCTTTCAATCGATTTTGATCTACATCACATACTGCAATCATTTGTGCACTGTCATACTGCATGGTACTTGGCATGTCGTGATCTCTTGCAATTCTACCACATCCAATTTGCCCCACTTGTATGCGATTACTCGGAGCATTTTTACCAAAAACAGAAGCAGGTACAATAGTTGGTAAGCTAGCTGCGATTGCAGTGGCTGATGTTTTTTTCAGAAAGGTTCGTCGATTGAGTTTATTTTTTTTCATGAGTTAAGGTTTAATTTTAATTTCTATCGGATGTGCAAACTGATCCCATTGATTTTCTGCAGCTTCAGGCTCTAATTTACCATCGTAAACAAGCAATTGATATTTTAAGGTGTAGGTTTTTCCTGGATTTAGGGTCCAGTCAGTTGTTTTAGTTGTGGCAAAGTTGACAAATAAATCTCCTCTATTGTATTGGTTTTCGGGCCAAACGCGGAGCGGTTCGGGATGATTATAATTTTTAGGATGGGAGAGCATAATTGCCCCTCCATATCCTTCATCAAGTTTTCCATCTACTATACACCAGCGAGCAGTACTGCCATCTGCATTTTTTCTAGTTTTTCCTTCAGAAGAAAGTACTCTGCTGTTCTGATTGTCCCATTCCTCTGTAGTACGCCAACCAAAACCCGCATAGCGGTATTGGATTATTGTAAAGGGTCGATCTGTAGCACATTTGTATTCAATTGTGATGTCTAATAAATACTGGTTTTGATATATGGGAACTACTTTGATCTCTTGTGTTTCGTTGAGAGCGACTTTTTGAGTCCCGTTTTTCAAAACGACATGTTCATGCAACACCTTAAACGAGCTAAATACAGCTCCACTTTCCTTTTTTATTAATTTGGCAAATCGTACCGTTCCTTCTTCTTTAGCCAGATTCCAAAAATCTAAGGTATCTCCCTCAAAACGAGTATGGGTCCAAGGGTTCCATATTCCGTAGTGATGGTAATGGTCTTTGGGTTGTATTTGGGTCAATCGTTTTCCTTTTGGAGTATTTACAGGATGCAAAAAACCACTTCTTTTATAGGCAGGATTTACTCCATCAGGAGGGTTTTTTACTGCCATCTGATAGCCTATAATTTTGGTGTCATTTTGATAAATTTCGATTTGCCCTTTGTGTTCTCGTAGTTTAATCTCCTGATCTATCGTTGGGGCTTCCTTTAAAATCGAATAGACCGTGGGTTCTGCTTCAAGGATCCAATACACGGAATCTCCTTGTATTTGATAGGGTATTTCAAATTTTCCACGAGTATTTTTCCCCATTAAACGCAGGTTTTGATTTTGTAAATCTTTGGAAAGTTTCAAATATACCACTGCCTTATTTTGAAAAGAATACCCTTCGGGGAGTTGCAAATGAATTTCAGATTCCGCACATGAAAAAGCTAGAAAACCCAAAAACAAAATGAATACAAATCGAAAATGCATCCTTAAATGTAATTGATTATTTGTGAAAAATAGATTCATGTTAATTTTTGTTGAGGTCATTAAAAACCAAATTTATGAGGAAGCCATAAGGTTATTTGAGGGACAAAGGTAATTAGACCCAATGCAAAAATCATCGCAATAAACAAGGGAAGTAGAGGTTTTATTACTTTCTCTATGCTGGTTTGAGCAATCCCGACTCCTACGAATAACACAGAGCCTACAGGAGGTGTACAAAGTCCGATGCATAAATTGACCACCATTATGATTCCAAATTGAACAGGATCGATTCCTATGGACTTAACCACGGGTAAAAAAATTGGAGTAAAAATTAATACAGCAGGAGTCATATCCATAAAGATGCCGATAAATAAGAGTATCAAATTGATCAGTAAAAGAATCACAATTTTGTTGTCGCTAATACTGAGTAAAAAGTCACTGAGATTTTGTGGAATATTTTCGTAAGACATGACCCAAGACATACTCATCGATGCTGCGATTAGTAGTAAGACTATTGCGCTTGTTTTTGAAGATTCCAAAAGGATTTTGGAAAGGTCTTTAATTTTAATTTCTTTATAAAACCAACCCAAAAGGAACGTGTACAAAACCGCAACTGCGGAAGCTTCTGTGGCTGTAAAAAAACCTGCCACAATTCCCCCGATGACAATAACGAGAAGCAACAAGCTGGGTATGGCATGAAAAAATGAGCTAATTACTTCTTTAAAACTACTTCTTTGGGAAGTAGGGTACCCTTTTCGTTTTGCCCAAAGTGCTGCCACAATTATTAAAAATGAACCTGTCAATAATCCAGGAAGATACCCTGCTAGAAACAAAGCTGCAATTGAAACGCCTCCGCTGGCAAGAGAATAGACAATCAATACATTGCTAGGCGGAATCACCAGACCCATAGTTGCAGAGGTAATATTTACTGCTGCTCCGTATTCTTTATCGTAGCCTTCTTTTTCCATTTCAGGACCTAGAATACTTCCCATAGCCGATGCGGATGCCATTGCAGAGCCTGCTATAGCCCCCATCATCATAGCCGATATGATATTGATTAGTGCCAACCCTCCAGGAAGAGTGCCTACTAAGGTTTTAGCAAAACGAATTAGACGATGTGCTATGCCTCCATGGGTCATCAGCTGTCCTGAGAGGACAAAGAAGGGTATGGCCAATAAAGCAAAGCTGTCCAATCCTGTTGCCATTCGTTGTGCAATGGTTGTTACTGCAGCTAAACTAGGAAGACTAACAAGTAATGTGAAAAATGAAGAAAGTGCGATACTCCAAGCGACAGGAGTGCCCAAGCCGATAAATACAAAAAAACTTAAAACCAAAATACAAATTGCGAGGAGTTCCATATCTATTCTTTGTGTTGAGTGAGTTTATAAAAAAGAATCAATAGACCACTTATTGGAATAATGGCATAGACAATGGCTAATGGAATCTGAAGTGAAGGAGAATTCTGTTCGAGCTTATAAGTAATATAAACCAATCGCCCTCCACCAACAACCATTCCAAAAAGTGCAAAACTTAGAATTGAAATGCGTACGAAGAGATCAATTTTAGTGCGCTGAGAGTGTTTTAGTTTTTTAACAAAAAAATCAATAGCCACATGTTCCTGTTTTCCCGCCACATAAGCCGCACCTAAAATGCCTAACCAAATCATTAAATAACGTGCCAACTCGTCGGTAAACGCACTAGGACTAGAAGTAAAAAAACGCGTAAAAACTTGCCATAAGACATTAAAGACCATCACCCCTAAAATAAGAATGAGTACACGTTCCACAATTTGATCAACTTGTTGTCTAATTTGCTTCATTTCTAATGCGATCTATAAGATTGGCCATTTCAGGATCCTTTTTAAATTGTATGTAAAGTTCTTGTGTAGCTTCTTGAAAACGCTCTTTTTGAGGATAACTTACTTCTACACCTGCGTCAATTACTGCTTGTAAAGATTTATTTTCAGACTCTATCCAAAGGGCGCGTTGATAAGGAATGGATTGGTCAACTGCCGTTTGGAGCCATTCTTGTTCTTGTTTGTTTAAACGATTCCACAAATGGGTACTGACCAATAAAACGTCTGGAATCATAGTATGTTCGTCGATACTGTAGTACTTACAAACTTCATAATGCCGAGAAAGGTAAAAACTTGGCGGATTGTTTTCTGCACCATCTACAACACCTTGTTGTAGTGCTGTATAGAGTTCTCCCCAAGAAATGGGAGTAGGGGAGGCACCCAATTGTTTGACCATATCAAATGCAGAAACACTTTCCTGAACTCTAATTTTTAAACCTTTGAGGTCTTCAGGATCTTCTACAGGGCGTTCTTTGGTGTAAAAGCTTCGACTCCCAGAATCGTAAAAACCAACACCTTTCAACCAATACTCATCCCCTTCTTTGAGCAATTCTTTTCCTATAGATCCATCCAATACTCTAAAAAGGTGTGCTTTATCGTCAAATAAGAATGGAAGTCCAAAAATCTTGAGTTTGGGGGCAAAATTTTCCAATACAGCTCCAGAAACTTTGGTCATGTCTAAACTTCCAATTTGAAGAAGCTCTAGACATTCACGTTCACTTCCCAATTGCTGATTGGGATAAATTTGTAAACGCATTTTTCCTTGAGAGAGCTCTTTGAGGTAAGTATCGGTTTGGAGCATGGCCTGATGGACTGAATGGGTTACATCTAGTCCGTGTCCTAATCGAATAATGCGAACTGAAGAATCTGATTTACAACTTAGAAAAAAGGAAAATACTCCTAAAAGTGAGGTGAGAATTAAGCTCGATTTGTAAATCTTGGATTTCATTTAAAGTCAAAATAGTTTTTTGCATTGTAATAACAGATATCCGACACGATTTTTCCAATCCAAGGGAGGTCATTAGGTAAATGTCCCTTTTCAATATCATTGCCAAAAAGATTACAGAGTAATCTGCGGAAGTATTCGTGTCTTGGGAAGGACAAAAAACTACGAGAATCTGTGAGCATTCCCACAAAACAACTGATAATTCCCATATTAGAAAGGGTGTTGATTTGATTTGTCATTCCATCGATTTGATCCAAAAACCACCAGCCAGACCCCCATTGGACCTTTCCTTTGCTGCTTCCATCATTAAAATTTCCGATTAGGGTTGCCATAATTTCATTATCGGCTGGATTGAGGTTGTATAGTATGGTTTTGGGTAGTTGTTCTTTGAGATCCAATGCATTCAAAAATTTTGAAAGCGAAAGGGCAATGGGATATTGTCCAATGGAATCCCAACCTGTATCCGGACCCAATTTTTGAAACATACGACTATTGTTATTTCGCATGGCTCCCAAATGAAATTGTTGTACCCAACCCAATTTTTGGTAGGCTTTTCCTAAAAAGAGTAATAAGGCAGTTTGAAATTTTTCACTTTCAATTGTATCCAATTCTTTTCCCTCCCTTCTTTTTGCAAAAATCCGATCAATTTCCGATTGAGTTGCTTCTCGAAAAGGAATGTATTCCAATCCATGGTCAGACAATCTGCAGCCCAAAGTGTGAAAATGGTCTATACGCTCTTGGAGTGCTTCGCATAAATCATCAAAACTTTTGATTGGAATCTCCGTTTTGAGCTCTAGTAAATGAACATATTCATTAAAACCAGATGCATGAATTAAAATTGATTTGTCTGGTCTGAAGGTAGGGAGCATTTGCATGGTAATAGTATTATCAGCAAACGTTTTGTGATGTTCCAAAGTATCTAAAGGATCATCTGTGGTGCAAAGGGACTCAACCTTCATTTTTTTTAATAAAGATTGCGTACTGAAATCCTTTGAAGTTGTCAACGTATTGGTTTCTTGGAAGACTTCAATAGCGTTGCTTTCAGTGAGTAAAGCAGAGATCCCAAAATAGCGTTCTAACTCTAAATGTGTCCAATGGTACAAGGGATTTCGAATCATGTAGGGCACAGCAGAGGCGTATTGCACAAACTTTTCCTGATCTGATGCCGTTCCTGTAATGTATTTCTCATCTATCCCTAGGGTCCGTAAAGCACGCCATTTATAATGGTCTCCCTCAAGCCACAGTTGTGTAATGGAGTTGAAAACGGTGTTTTGTGCTATTGCTTTTGGAGAAAGATGGTTGTGGTAATCAATGATAGGTAACTCCTTTGCATACTCGTGATAGAGTCTTATAGATGACTTTGTTTCTAGCAGGAAATTACTGTGAATAAATGTATTATCAGATGGTGTTACTCCCATATAATTTTTTGGTTAAACTTTAGGTTCCCATCTTGGAGCGTATTCTCTTTTCCAATTTTGCATTACTTTATCATTGTTAATCACTTTACCAGTAGATGTGTCAATTTGAAGTGTTTCTTTTGCATCCTGAGCCATATTGGCCAAATGACACATCATGGTTGATATACTTGCATCTTTTATCTCTGCGGTCAAAGGTTTTCCATTTCTAATGGCTTCAAATAAATTGCCTACATGATTTACATCAAGTCCTCCCTGTCCTCTTGTATCAGTTGTTTGACTGATAGCATTTTCAAACTCTTCATGGATCAAATTTCCTCCGAGGTCGTAGCGTTTATAAAAATTACGATCCAGTTGAATTGTACCTTTACTTCCGTAAATGGTAACCCCGCGTCCGGGTCTTTTGGGTTGAATTAAGCCGCGACTATGCCCCGTCCAAGTAATAAACTTTCCTTTGGGATATTGGAATGTAACCTGTTGATTGTCTACAAATTCCCAATCATCTTGATAAGCATATTTACCTCCGAAAGAGGTTACACTTTCCGGGAGATCAACATCTAATGCCCATCGGCAAATATCAATCTCATGAGTACCGTTATTGTGGACTTCACCGGTCCCCCAATTTCGAAACCAATGCCAGTTGTAGGGATGAATATTATCTTTGTAAGGAGTCCTTGGGGCAGGTCCTTGCCATAATTCCCAGTCTAAGGTTCTAGGGACAGGCACTAGCTTTCCAATTCCTATTGATTCACGATTATTTGAATAGTAGGCTTCTCCTTTATAGACCTTACCAATTATTCCATTTCTAATATCAGTAACCGCGTGCATACTCGTAATGGCAGAGCGTTGTTGGTTGCCCATCTGTACTTTCAGACCATATTTTTTTTGCGCTGCGACTAGCAATTCGTTTTCGTAGGGATTGTGACTACAAGGCTTTTCAACATACACATGTTTCCCAGCTTGCATTGCCAGAATACTCATAGGTGTGTGCCAGTGTTCTGGTGAAGCAATAAAAACGGCATCGATATCTTTATTTTCTATCAATTTTCTAAAATCTTTTTCGACCTGAGGAACATACCCAATCTTTTCTTTACTCCACTTGTTGTGTTCGTCTAAAATGATGTCATCCACGTCACAGCTAAAGAGTATTTTCGCATTCTTTTGAAGATTAATTGCTGCTGCGTGCGCTTTTCCTCTACTTCGAACTCCTGCAATGGCGCAATAAATACGATCGTTTGCACCTAAAATATTTTTCCCAATCATAAAATTGGAATTTAGGGAGGCTGTTGCTACAACTCCCAAAGAGGTTTTTTTAATGAAATTTCTTCTTGTAGCCATAGTTTAAAATTCTCTGATTTTGATATTTTTAAAGGAAACTTCATCTCCGTGATCTTGTAAAAGAATAACTCCTTCAGGCCACTGACCAAATTGTTTCCATTTCTCATACTTACTTTTTTCTACCAAAGCTTCAAACATTTGACTGAAACGATCGAATTCTACCACCTTTACGTGATTCAACCAATGCGATACTTTACCTTCCTCTACAACGATTCGGGCATTATTCCAATTCCCAACTCCTTTAAAGTTTTTTCCTCGACCCACATTAGTTCTATTTTCTGCTCGAATCAAGTCATAAAGAGATCCAACAGTACGATTTCCATTTTTTCCTAACTTGGCGTCTTGGTGATTTGCATCATCTAGGAGTTGGTATTCCAAACCGATCGCAGAACCTTCTCCTTTATTTAATTCCGATTTTACGAAGTATTTAATGCCGCTATTGGCTCCTGGTGTGAGCTTAAAGTCTACGCTCAACTCAAAGTTTCTGAAACTTTGAGTTGTGATGATGTCTCCTCCATTTTGAGATTCTTCACCTCCCGATTTTTCAACAGTTAAGACACCATCTTTAATATTCCACCCCTGATCTGGGAAAACCATTTTTTTGACTCCTCGCCATCCCTTGGTTGTTTTTCCATCCCAAAGCAATCGGAAACCAAGACGTTTTTCTTCTTCGGTTAATTGATTTTCTAAATAACTGATTTGGGGAGCTTTGTTTGTCTCCATCATTCGATTCTTGTCTAAAGCTGTTGTCAAAATCCGAATATTTTTCCATTGTACTTTTTTTCCTTCATCTTCAGGACTTGAGATACTATGAACTTGAAATGCGATAAAACCTTTTGCAGTCATATCATCTACAAGGTTGGAAGCTTGTATTCCATTGACAAATGTTTTTAATGTATTTCCTATAGCTTCTATACGATAGGAATTCCACCTTCCATTTGTAAACGCATCTTGCCCTTTAGGATTACGAGTAAGGGGATACAGCCAGCCTCTTCGAGCCTCGTCATATATGCCACCTGCCCATTTTCTTGAACTGGTTTCAATTTCACATTGGTACCCATGGACTCTACCATCTAAGTAAGTTTTAATACTTTCACTTCGAAATTGTACCCCAGAGTTTAACCCATAATCGATAAGTACCTCAAATTCAAGAATAAAATCTTCATAGATTTTTTTAGTAGCTAAAAAACTATTTGGAGTATTGGATTTCGAAGTTCCAATTAATATGCCGTCTTCAATTGTGAAATCAGCTTTTCCGTTCAATTGAACAAAGTGGTCAAGTGTATTTCCCTCCAGTAAATTTTCCCATTGATTTTTTTGACCCACTACCTGAAAATGAGAATTCATAAAGAGAAAAAGTAGCAAGCCCAGTTTAGTTGTGATTCGTTTCAATTTGATTTGTTTTAAGTAAACAGTAATACCAACTCAATATAGCAAAAGTTTTTTGTTAAATTGCAGATATTAATTTGAGTAATTTACCTAATTCCATTAGCAAAATGTCAACAAGAAGATCCTTTATAAAGAAAAGCGCTGCAACTCTTGGTGCCCCTTTAATTTTGTCGAAACCAACTGTTTTTTCGCTTTTAGAAGCCACACCTTCAGATCAGTTAAATGTCGGAGTAATTGGTACAGGTAGTAGGGGACAAGGCTTGATGCGAATCCTCAATCAAATTGAAGGAATAAATTTGATGGCTATTTGCGATACACTTTCATTCCGTTTGGAAGAAGCTACTGCGATTGCTCCCAAAGCAAAGCAATATAATAATCACATTGAAATGCTTTCCAACAAAGATTTAGATGCGGTGATCATCAGTAGTCCATTGTATACCCATGCTACAATAGCCTCAGATGCCATTGATGCTTCTGTACATATTTACTGTGAAAAAACGATGGTAAAAGGAGATCAAGATACCTTGGATCTGGTAAATAAAGTAACAAGAAAACATACTAAAATTTTTCAAACAGGACATCAGTACCATAGCTCTCGATTATATTCTCATGTGGTAGAAATGATTCAAGCTGGGGAAATAGGTCAGGTCAGTGCAATCCAAGCCCAATGGAATCGAAATGGAAATTGGAGAAGACCCGTCCCTGACCCCAAGTTTGAACGTCAAATCAACTGGCGTATGTATCGCGAATATTCTTACGGATTGACAGCTGAACTGAGTTCTCATCAGATTGATTTTTGTAATTGGTTGCTTCAGGAAACCCCTGAAAAAGTCGCAGGTTTTGGTGGAATTGACTACTGGAAAGACGGTCGTGAAACCTATGACAATACCCATTTGATCTATACTTATCCTAAAGGAGTGAAGGCGACTTTTACCTGTCTTACGTCTAATGCAAAAGACGATTATCAAATTAAAGTGATGGGCGATAAAGGTACTGTAATCATTGACTATCAAAATGCATGGAAATATCCTGAAGGAAAATACAATAAGGTTATCTCAGATGTAGACGGTGTTTCTGGAGCTACCGCCAGTTGGACAGAGGGAAAAGGGAATCCAATCAACTATAACCACAAGGACCCTACTAGACAAGCCCTTGAAGACTTTAGAACTGCGATATTAAATAAGACCACTCCAATGTCAAATATTAAAACAGGAGCTGCTGTAGCCTTCGCTGTGGATATGGGAATTCGTGCTATGGATTCAGAGAAAGTAATTTCATGGGATTCCAAATACAATTTGTAAATCATGTTTGAACTAAATGACCGAGTGATAGTACTTACCGGATCCACCGGAGTTTTGGGAGGCTCTATAGCCAAGAGTCTTGCTAAAGAAAAATCAATAGTTATTGTATTGGGCAGAAACGAAGCCTTACTAAAATCACTGACTCTTGAATTAAATGTGTTTTCAGAATCAAACTACTTTGTTGTAGATGTTTTAAGCAAAGAAGCTCTAATCAAGGTCAAGGAAAAAATCATCCAAAAATGGGGGAGAGTAGATGCGCTTATCAATGCCGTAGGGGGTAACTTACCTGGAGCGGTAGTAGGAGAAGATCAATCCCTTTTTGATCTTGCTGAAGACGATTTTGATGAGGTAGTTGATCTCAATTTAAAAGGAACGCTTTTACCTTCTCTTGTTTTTGGCGAGGTCATGAAAGATCAAGGCAAAGGCTCGATTGTCAACTATTCATCTATGGCTGTCGATCGAACCATCACGAGGGTGGCGGGATACTCGGCCTCCAAGGCTGCTATGGAAAATTTCACCCGTTGGATGGCGGTGGAAATGGCTTTGCGCTATGGAGACGGTGTTCGTGTCAATGCAATTGCTCCAGGATTTTTTATTGGCAAGCAAAATAAAAAGTTATTGTTGAATGAGGACGGAAGTCTCACGGAACGAGGTGAAAAAATAATCCGAAACACCCCCATGAAACGTTTTGGTAAAGCAGAAGAACTTAGTGGTGCCATTCATTTTCTGTGTAGTGATAGTGCACGTTTTATAACTGGAATTGTACTTCCTGTAGATGGCGGTTTTAGTGCCTATAGCGGGGTTTAAAATCAATTTAAGATGATCGAGTCCTTCCGATGGTATGGCCCCAACGATGCAGTTTCACTGAGTGATATCCGACAAGCTGGAGCGGTAAATGTGGTCTCTGCTTTACATCACATTCCCAATGGAGCAGTATGGGAAATAGACGCAATAAAAAAGCATCAAGCTCTTATTCAAAAAGCAGGTTTATATTGGGGTGTGGTGGAGTCGGTACCTATTCATGAGGATATTAAACAACGTACGCATAATTTTCAAACCTATATTGAAAACTACAAAAGAACTCTCGAAAATTTAGCGATATGTGGGATTCATACTGTGTGTTATAATTTTATGCCTGTATTGGATTGGACACGGACTCATCTCTATAAACCCCTTGCTGATGGATCTACTGCTTTAGCTTTTGAAATTGATGCAATGCGCGCTTTCGACTTGTTTGTATTAGGACGTTCCCAAGCTCACGAAGAATATACCACTGAAGCAATTGCTGCGGCTCAAAGTTATTTTGATACACTGACAAAAGAGGAGATTGAGGCATTGACTAAAAGTATCATAGCAGGTTTGCCCGGTGCCGAAGAGGGCTACACCCTTGATCAGTTCATTCAGCGCATAGAAGCCTACAAACATTTATCAAAAAATGACCTACAGGAACATTTGATCTCTTTTCTTGAAGAATTGACGCCAACCTTAGAAAATGTTGAAGTGCGTATGTGTATCCATCCTGACGATCCTCCGCAGTCACTATTTGGTATTCCGAGGGTGGTCAGTACCGCTGAAGATTTGGAAGTCCTATTTGAGCGTGTACCTTCATTATACAACGGATTGACCTTTTGTACAGGTTCCTTTGGTGTACGAGCAGATAATGACCTTATTGCAATGTTTACTAAACACGCATCAAGAATTCATTTTTTACATTTTAGAAGTACTCAAAGGGATGGAAAAGGAAATTTTTACGAAGCCAATCATTTGGAGGGAGATGTAGATATGTATGCAATGGTAAAAGCTGCTTTGACAGAAGAAACTAAAAGAAAAAAATCAGGTAGAGCTGATTGGCAAATCCCCATGCGTCCTGATCATGGACATCAAATGTTGGACGATCTCAACAAAGTTACCAATCCTGGATATTCTGCAGTTGGAAGACTGCGTGGTTTGGCAGAACTTCGTGGGCTGGCACTTGGCATTTCAAGGACAGTTGAGTAATTAGTTAATCCTTTAAAATAAATTCAATTCCCCCTTGTAAGTGCTTTTGAAACCAAGGTAAAGCATAAAGATCTTTGCTGTGGCCCAAAGCGGTGTACCATTGGCGACCTCCTTCGAGTGTGTTGTACCAACTCAAAGGAGCCCGTTTCGGACGATAGGCATTACTATCGTTTTCTGAAACAGTAGATAAGTCGGCTTCTAAAAGTATTTTAAAACTTGGATTTACATTTTTAATAAAATAACATTCGTCATCCAAATCAAATGTTGGTGGCAAATGTTTTGTGGAAGAATGATTTTTTCTGTTGACTTTTATAGAAAAGGTTTGAAAAGGTGGGTGTCTTAAAAACGAACCTCCTATGAGTTTCCAAAACCAAGGCCACTTGCGCTCCGATCCGATGGCTGAGTGCAATCCGCCAAAGCCTTTTCCACTGGAACAGAAGTTTTGAAAGGCATCTCTTTGCTCTGCATTGTCAAAAGCTTCATTATTTGTATTGGCGAAAATCACAGCATCAAAATCCATAATATTTGGATTTAAGAAAATTTCAGGATTGTCAGTTATTGTAGTTTCTACCCCGAGTGATTGGCATATTTTTTCTAAGGTTGCAACACTTGTTGCTATATTTTCATGAACATAGCCTTCACCATTTTTAGTGTAGATTATTAGTTTTTTTCCTTTTACATTTTGATATTGTCCAAAACTTTGCAGAAGTCCAAGAAATAGAAAAAAAACTAATCCCAACTGAAATTGTTTATCTAAGGTTTTATTTATCATAAATATAAGTTTAGCTAAATTTAAAATGTGCAAACAAAAGGAACTCCAGCTTTTAAGTTCACTTTTATTCTTTGTTTGAGATAGATAAGTTCTTTTTGAGTATTGCGTTCCGCCAACAATTGAATTTTTTGCAAGCGGTTATTGTTCCACTCCATGTCTACTTTTATATTCCCTCTGGCTTTAAGTCCTTTAATTTTCCCATTACTCCAGTGGGTGGGTAGCGCAGGGAGTAATCGCAAGATGCCAGTTTCATGGGATTGCACTAAACTTTCAGCTACCCCTGCTGTATATCCGAAATTTCCATCAATTTGAAAAGGAGGATGCGCGTCAAAAAGATTGGGAAAAATGGACTTTTGGAAAAGCAGTTCGATGTGTTCCTGTGCCATTGCTCCATCCATCAAGCGTGCGGCACAGTTGATAAGCCATGCTCGACTCCAACCTGTTCCAGCCCCCCCATTTTCCAAACGGTAATCCAACGTTTTACGCACCGCTTCAAACAATTTTGGAGTTTTCGACAAGCTAATTTGATCTCCTGGATGAAAACCATAGAGATGAGACATATGACGATGACCTGGTTCCAATTCTTCATACTCACGATCCCATTCTAAAATGCGTCCGTCTGAACCTAACTGAAATCCAGGGCGAAGTTGCTTTAATTGTTGAGTGATTTTGGCAACCCATTCAGAGTTTATTTTTAACAGATTCGCTGCTTGAAGATAATTGGTAAAAACTTCAGTGATCACTTGCTGATCCATTGCACTCCCTAGACAACTAGCTACTGGAATTCCTTGGGAATTGAGGTATCGGTTTTCAGGCGAGGTTGAGGGAGCAGAAATCAACATTCCATCTCTTCGGTCTTCTATGAGCCAGTCGCTATAAAAATGGGCCACAGCCTCTAATGCGGGAAACCCTCTAGTTTTTAAGAAATCAAAATCTTGTGTAAAAAGATAGTGTTGCCAATAGTGTTGAGCCATCCAACCTCCTGCTCCAAAGGAGGCACCCCAATAGGCAGTAGGGGCTCTAAGCCAAGTAGGAGCCCATAAATCTGTAGCGTGTGGTAAAAAGGAACCCCGAGCGCCAAAGTTTTTTTGTGCAGTTTCTCTACCGCTTTCCACTAACCGATCTACAAAGTCGAATAAAGGTTCGTTGAGCTCGTCAAGTTGGGTAAGATTGGCAAGCCAGTAATTCATTTGAAGATTAATATTGAGGTGATAATCGGCATTCCAAGGTGCATTGATGTGAGGATTCCACAACCCTTGTAAGTTTGCCGGGAGAGTCCCTTGTCGAGAAGAACCGATGAGTAAGTATCTGCCGTAATGAAATAGGGTTTCCTGAAGCTCTAGATCAATTGATCCTTGTTTTACAGCTTCCAAACGCGTATTGGTGGGTTGATTTTGAAGACTGTTGTCTGTGATCAAATCGAATTGTACTCGATTGAATAAGGATTGATGATCTTTGATGTGTCGTTCTTCTAAAAGTGTTAAATTTTTAGATCGCAAAGCTTCCAACTGTTGGAGGTTTTGTTTTTGATAGTCCTTGTGATAATATGAAGAATTGGAGACGAGATAGAGTTCCAATTCTTGAACTCCAGTTACAGTTATTGTTTTGTTAGAAGCATTTATAGTGCCTCCATTATGTTTTGTTTTAAGTCTTGTTTGAAAACGAATTCCTTCGTTGATCGGTGCGGGTTTTGAATTAAATTTACCTTTGCGTTGGGTAATTTCCCCCTCCATAATCAAATCCCCCTCTGTGATATAAGAAGTAACGGTTGGAATCCCTTCGTCTTGTGGTCTTTGTAGGGTTAGGGTTCCGTTTAGCCCTTTGGGATGAGCACTTTTTATAGCAATGACGATTACTTGGTCTGCAGCCGATGCAAACACGCTTTGTGAAACGGGATATCCGTCTGTTTTATAATGAGTTTCCGCGATTGCCTTATTGAGGTTTAAACTTCGCTTATAGTCGGTTATACTGTCGTGATTGAAGTTTATAAATAAGTCTCCTAAGGTTTGGTGTGAGCGGATGAGGGTTTTATTAGAAAATTTTTCAACCAAAAGAGAATCCACTTTTTGAATTTCACCCAAAAAAAGTAAACTTCGAATTTCTTCTAAATCTTCTGGTGTTCCCTCGGGATGTGTCCAGTCCAAATCTTTAGGCCAGAGTGAGTCATCGTTCAATTGAATTCGCTCTTTTATGGGATCTCCAAATACCATAGCTCCTAAGCGACCATTTCCTAGGGGGAGTGCTTCCTCCCATTCAGATGCTGCTTGAGTGTACCATAATGTTTGGTCATTTTGATAGACGTTTTCTGTTTGCGTATCGCAACCCTTAAATGAGAAGGTTAGGAGAATGATCAACAATAGAATATATGCTCTCATAATCATTTAAATGTCGTGTTTAGGCACCAATTTAGCGGAAATAATTAGGAAATAGAATTTTAGTGGACAACTTTTCTTTTATTGGGAGGAATAATATTTTCAGAATAAATCACTATTTTTCTTTTAAAATATACTCATGAACCCAAAAACTATCGTGTGTTTTGGTGAAATTCTTTGGGATCTTTTTCCAGAAGGTAAAAGATTAGGAGGTGCACCGTTCAATGTAGCGAACTCTTTGAGAAATTTGGGTGTAGAGGTTCAATTCATAAGTAGTATTGGAAACGATTCCTTGGGAGAGGAAATTCTTGCTGAAGTGAGGATTCAAGGGATGTCAACCGACTACATACAACGGGATCCAAATCACAAAACAGGAACCGTTCATGTAAATTTGGACGACAAAGGTTCTGCACAATATAAAATTTCAAAAGATGCAGCCTGGGATTTTATTTTGGCCCATCCCACTACGATTGAATTGGTAGCCAACTCTAGCGCTTTTGTTTTTGGGAGCCTTATTGCCAGAGGGTTTTCTTTTAAAGCGTTAAATCGTTTTTTAGATGTAGCACAGTTTCGGGTTTTTGACCTAAACTTGCGTCCCCCTTTTTATAGTCAAGGTTTGCTGAATGATTTGATGCAAAAGGCAGAATTACTCAAGTTTAACGACGAAGAATTGTACCAAATAGCAGCTGCTTTGGACTCTCCATTCCATACTATAGATCAGCATATTGAGTTCATTGCAAAGCAAACCCAAACAGAAATCATCTGTGTCACCAAAGGAAAGTATGGTGCAGTCTTGTATTACAAAGGCGATTGGTTTTACAACTCTGGATATAAAATTGAGGTGCAAGATACGGTTGGAGCAGGTGATTCATTTTTGGCTATTTTGACTTACGGATTAATTGAAAAAAAATCGATTCAAGACACCTTAAACAGGGCCTGTGCCATGGGGGCACTTGTTGCGGGAAGTACTGGGGCTAACCCCAAAATTTCGGAATCCGACTTAATTGCATTTATAGACAATACAAAGTTGCATTAATTTTTGTTTTATCTTGGTAAATCAAATTTTCTACCATGAATAAAGTCATTTTCTTCTTATTTTATTTATTTGGACTCCAATGGGTAGCAGCACAGGAGTTTGAAGGGAGTGAATTACTGGATAAAGCCATCGCCTATCACGATCCACAATCCAAATGGAAAACGTTTAAAGGAGATTTTACAGTGACAATGGAAACTCCAAACCGCCCTTTGAGAAAAAGTAACATTAGGATAGACTTTCCAGCTTCCTTTTTTAAGCTTGAAGTTCAGCAACAGGGCAATACCTTAGTTTCTACCCTCGATAATGAAGCATGTCATTTAACGTTTAACGGGGCTACCGATTTTTCAGAATCCATCCAAAAGGAATACCGCTTTGACTGTGAACGTGCTAATTTTTATAAAAATTATTACACGTACCTCTATGGTCTTCCAATGAAACTCAAAAACCCTGGAACACTTATCAACTCAAAGGTAAACAAGGAACGGATAGATGGAAAGGCCTACTGGGTTTTGAAGGTGAATTACAGAGAGGAAGTAGGTACAGACACTTGGTATTTTTATTTTGATCAAAATACTTACGCACTAAAACGGTACCAATTTTATCATGATGAATCCAAAAATGACGGAGAATACATAGTGTTGGAGGGTGAGCTTGATATAAATGGTATCAAGATGCCAAAAAACAGAAGTTGGTATTATAATTCGAATGATCAATTTTTGGGAATTGATCGATTGACTAACTAACCATTAATTTAACTACTAAAGATGAAAATCAAATTGAAAAACTATTACCTGCTGATTGTCCTTACTACATGGGGTGCTTCAGCGCAAGAACCAGATAATCTGATAGGAAAGTGGGACTTGGAGGTTCAAATGAATGAAAAAATAGTCCCTTCCTGGCTAGAGGTAAAGCGATCTGGGGTCAGCACTTTAATTGGATATTTTGTAGAATATAATGGTAGTGCTCGTCCTATTTCAGAAGTCCAATTTCACAATGGGATTGTTGATTTTAGTATACCGCCACAATGGAATGGATTCAATGATTTGCATTTCACTGCCCAGCTTACTGAAGGGAGGTTAAAAGGAACAATATTGGGAAGTGATGGAAAAGCGTATCCATTTGAAGGAGAGAGAGCACCCAAATTGATTCGAAATAAAAAAGTGGTTTGGGGAAAACCAAGATCCATTTTTACTGGAAAAAATTTAAATGGTTGGCGTTCTTCGGATCCCAACCGAGAGAATCAATGGAATGCAGTAGATGGAGTCCTAAAAAACCCTCATTCTGGAGTGAACCTTATTACTGAGAAGGCCTTTGAAGACTTTAAGCTACATATAGAATTTCGTTATCCCAAGGGGAGTAATTCCGGGGTGTATCTTAGGGGGCGATATGAGGTTCAGATCGAAGATAATTATGGGAAAGAGCCAGGATCCACTTATTTTGGCGGGATATATGGTTTTTTGACACCCAACGAGATGGCAGCACTGCCCGCAGGGGAGTGGCAAAGTTACGACATCACATTAGTAGGTAGAAGGGTATCTGTTGTGGCCAATGGGAAGAAAATCATTACTGATCAAATCATTCCAGGAATCACAGGAGGTGCATTAGATAGTAAAGAGGGTATGCCTGGACCCATTATGTTGCAAGGAGACCATGGCTCTGTAGAATACAGAAACATTACCCTTCAGCTGCCCGAGAACTGATAGAGATGGAATCATCTACTTAAATCCATGGACCGACTGTTTTAAAAATCCTTTGGGCAGATGTTCATCATTTGGAAAGCCGAGTTCTATGGTGCCGCTATTTTCGGGTATGAAATGTGTTTTAAAAAGATAATCCCATAGACTAAGACTGATTCCAAAATTCACTCCTATTTTCTCTTTGGGTAGGGTATAGGCATGATGGTATAAATGCATGATAGGGTTGTTCAACAGATATTTTAGAGGTCCCCATGAGATCTTGACATTGGCGTGGTTTAGATGTCCAATGAGGATCGCAAAAAAATGAACGATGTAGGCCTGATCGGGTTCAAAACCTCCTAGGAGCATGACACCAAGGGTTTTAAAAGGCTTGTATAGGATGTTTTCCATCCAATGATACCGAAAATGAGCTGCAAATCCCATTTCCTTAACGCTGTGATGCACCTGATGAAATTGCCATAAAAAGGGAATTTTGTGCAGCAGTATGTGTGTTAGCCATTGAAGAAAATCAAGCAATACAAAAAAGATAAGAATTTGTACCCCAAAGGGCAATGATTTTAGATTTATGATTGTCAGACTGGTAAGCGTAATTCCTAAATTCTCAAAAAACAGTTCTAGCATACTATAGACTCCTTGGATCGCTATAGCAAACAAGAAAAAATTAAAAAACATATAAAAGGCATCTAGCCCAAAATCTTTTCTAAAAATACGCTGTTGTTTTCTCCAAGGAAACACGATTTCTAATCCCCAGACAAAAAGTGAAATGAATAAAAGTCCCCAAAAGTAATTTTGGTACCACGGCACTTCGAAAAGAACGGATTTAAGTGTCCAATTGAGCATGCCTTTAAATGAAGAAAAAAATGCAATAATATAGTCGTACATAGTACAAAAATACAAACGATAACTGGAACTCTTGTAATATAGGTTACATAGAGATTACAGGTTAAATCATTTTGTTTTTTCAATACCATAAGTCTCTTTGTAGTATTGAATAATAGGTGGGAATGGGCCGTATTTATGCTGTTTTGGGGAGAAGGAGTCTGTCCAAGGGCCGTAGGGTGTGGAAACTGGTTTTAATTTTTTGTCTGGATAGTCATCCGCAGTATTATTTTTATGAGGTCTGGAGAAACTATTGATATATCCCGCCACGTGATATGCTTCTTCATCGGTTAGTTTGGGGTTGTCCCAACGGGCTTGGAGATAGGGCATATTATTTTTAATAAACGCAGCAGCTGTAAGCACGCGATGCATCCCAGCACCATCGTTGAAGGAATCATTTCCCCAAAGCGGTGGATATTGATACCCTTTTTTAGGTTCGTTATATCGAATTCCCTGCCCTTCTGCACCATGACATAGGATACATTCTTTGGTGTAGATTGATTTTCCTTTGTTCAGATCAACCGCTACATCCGGAGGTTCAATTTTTGGATAACCTTTGATATTTTTTGTATTTAATTTGGGAAGACCTCCATCCAGCCAATTCATATAGGCAATCATCGCTTTCATTTGAGGTGCGTCTTTTGGAAATGCTTTTCCGTTCATACTGCGTTCCATGCACCCGTTGATGCGATCCGTTAAAGTTCCATTTTTATTTGCTCTACCCCCAAATTGAGGAAAACGATCTACAATACCAATCCATGAGGCAGCACCCGATAGGGTTCCTCCGTTGAGATGACAGTTGGTGCAAGATAAATTGTTTCCTGCAAAACGAAGATTAGGATCGTGCTGTAAAGGCCCCATGTGCAGTGAAGAGGCACTTAACAATAAATATCCCTGTTTGACTTCTTCAGAAACACTAGGGTTGTTTAGCACCATAATTTCGGAATCCCAATCGACTATTATTTCTTGAGGTGCTGGCTCCCAAAGCTTATCATAATAGATGACTCCAAAAAAGGTGAGGATCATCAATAAAAAAAGTCCTGTGACCAACACCAATAATCTCCGAATTAGCTTTTGAATAATTTCCATCAGGACATAAAAATTAAAATCCAATATACTATTTTATCTGCTTTGTAATGCAACCCGTATCACAAAGCGTTTTTGTAAGATTTGTTTTTGGGTTTTTCTATCTTTAGGCTTTCAATATACATTCTTAAACAAATTTTACTCCATTATGAAATCATATTTTTACTTTTTTCTGGCATTAATTTCAATAGGGTTCCTTCACGCTCAGGAATGGCAAACTCCAGTGATTAAGGGTTATGGAGAGGTGAAATACTTTAGTGAAGCCGCGGTTCAACCCGATACTTCCTTGTCATATGATTTACTTTTCGACATCAAAAGCGAGGCTACCAAAAGTGGAGTAAACA
This sequence comes from Flavobacteriaceae bacterium, assembly GCA_017852075.1. GTDB lineage: Bacteria > Bacteroidota > Bacteroidia > Flavobacteriales > Flavobacteriaceae > MS024-2A. The sequence continues at coordinate 31,425 of JAFMLQ010000022.1, forward strand.
AGGGATTGTGGGTGATGGCACGGATGTTGAACTTACTTTCTGTGGCCGGAGTTCCTTCCGAAAAGGTTCATTTGGTAGCTTCTATCCACGGTTCTGCAACTTTTATAACCCTCAATGAAGAAGCCTACCATAAAAAATTTGGCCAACCAAATCCAAATGCAAGCCTGATTCGTCAGCTCAAAGAAAACGGTGTTGATCTATTTGTTTGTTCACAAGCTACTGCTGCCAGAAAGATCAATCCTGATGATCTTGATGTGCATATCACCCCAGCCTTGTCCGGGCTCAGTGTTTTGTCCAATTACCAGTTGAAAGGCTATGTCCTAATACCGAATTAAAAATTGAGTGGAACTCTAATGGTACCTTCATCGAAAATAGACTTTTCATTTATATTTTGACTGAAGTCCTTATTGCTGTCTAACTTCATCTGAAAAACGTGCAAGTTGACGAAAAGATTTACTAACAATATTGTCCATCTGACCTCATCTGTTGTCTCCTTCAGCAGAAGGAATTCTCTCACCATTTAGTGTAACAGAATTGAGCCCTGGAGCAAATCCTCTAATGATTATATCTCTCGCTTCTCCTTGGTCATACTGCATGGCTATACCACTAACTCTTTTTAAAGCATCTCCTATATTAGCATCAGGAAACTTACCAACCTGATCTGAGGAGACTACATTGGTAATATTAGCGTCATTTCGCTGTTTGTTTAAAGATTTTACAATTCCACTCTGAAATCCAGAAACAATCACTTCATCAAGTGCATTAATTTCTTGGATGAGTAGTTTTATTAGAACTTCATCTGAAGGTTCTATTGAAATAGATTGTGAATCAAATCCAATATAATTAATCTTTGCTTCAGTTGGACCGATTTGAGATTGTTGGCATTGGGGTAAAAGAAAAACCCTCCAAATGGGAGGGTAATGTAATTTTACCTCAATTTCTGAAAATTAATTAAAATTATATCTTTTTAATTGGCATATTTAATTTGAGTGAGCTAGCAATTCAAGTGTTCTAAGTTGAGAAATCAAAAAGTCAGCATATCTTAGAAATCCTAGATCTGTAAAATGAATA
>JAFMLQ010000023.1 GCA_017852075.1 Flavobacteriaceae bacterium
CACGACCTCTTGACTGCCAGTCAAGCGCTCTAGCCAGCTGAGCTACATCCCCAAAACGTTGTGCTAAACTAAACAATTTTTTACTTTTTTTAATGCCATTCTTTAATCGGCTTTTTATGCTTTTGCAAAGCACACATTTTCTTAAAAAAGTCAAGATCTATACATCAAGTCGTTCAACACTTTTTTTCAAACTACTAATAAATAGCTACCTTTAGATCTACTAAAAGATTTATTTAGTGAGTTAGAAAAAATTCTTCTTGCAAAGAACAGTAACCATAAGTCAAACTAAAAAAATGAAGAAATTTTACTTAAAATATGCATTGGAATTTATCGTGATTGTCCTTGGTATTTCACTTTCATTCTATGTTGAAAAATTGAATGCAAAAAATTATAAAGAGAATTTAAAAAACCAATCTTTAAAAAGAATTCTTAAAAATATTGAGGTTGATACAGGAGATTTTGAATTCAATATTAACGCCCTAAAAAAAGCTATTTACTCTGGTAATTGGTTAATTTCTAATTTTGAAGGACTAAAAAATCAGCCCAAAGATTCAATAGGATTTCATTTAAATCGCGCTGTTTATTATAACACAATATTTGTGGATAATCAGGAGGAATATAGAAGTCTTCAAAACTCTGGATTAATTGAAATTATTGAAAATGAAGATTTGGTACAAAGTCTTCAAAAAAAATACATAACCCACGAATTCATGAAAAAAATTGAGTCTGTACTTTTAGGAAAATCAGAAAAATTTGATGATTTTATCTATCGGAACTTAAAATATAAAAGTTTGAATGTAGATGAACTCGGTCTTCCAAATGACAGAACTTTTGAGGGAAACAAAACAATACCCAATAATATACAAGAAATGATAAAGGATCTCATTTTTTATCGTGGGTTTTATCTTAACAGAATCATGAGGAGATGTGAAGCTGACAAAAAATTAATTGAAGAAATAAACCTTGAAATAAGTCCAGATAAATGAAAAAACTAGATGCTCTAATCATAGGTGCTACTGGTGCTACAGGTCAACAATTGATTTCTCAATTAGTAGAGGACGCCGACTTTAACTCTATTTCTGCATTTGTTAGAAAAAATCCTAACATACGTCATAAAAAGCTAACCGTTCATAAAATTGATTTTTCTAGAATTGAGAACTCTAAAGAATTAATCAAAGGGGATGTGTTGTTTTCTTGTTTAGGTACAACACTAAAAGATGCTGGAAGTAAGGATAAGCAGTTTCTAGTTGACTATACATATCAATACGAATTTGCCAAAGTAGCCTCTGAGAATGACGTTTCTATCTACTCGCTTGTTTCTTCAACAGGGGCGAATGAGAACTCATTGTTTTTCTATCCAAAAATTAAAGGAAAACTAGAAGAAGCTGTTAAGAAACTCCCTTTCAATACAATTCATATTTTCCAACCTCCTACTTTAATTCGACAGAAAGAGTTAATTAGAATAGGCGAAAAAATTGGTATCAAAATCTTTAAAGGGTTAAATTATTTTGGAATACTGAAATCTCAAAAACCTTTATCTGTTTCTTTGTTAGCTAAAAAAATGATCCGTGAAGTAAAAGAAAACGAAAAGATTAAACTAAAAACCTATAAACCTCAAGAAATTTTTTGATGTACCTCCCCTTTGAAAAAGAGGTGTGTGCTTATAAAACTAAAATACGTGTTTTGAAGGGTTCTTATTTAAATTTGGAATTTTCACAGCCTTCATCCAACTTAAATCTAAAATAAAATTCGTGCTGTACACACTAAAAATTTAAGTCGACATGACAAATAATATCAAAATAATCAAATGAAAAACTTAGTTGTAATTCTATTTATAAGTGTCCACCTAAATGCTCAATTAGACCATTTGTCCTTACCCGATTTTGAACTTAAAATTGAACTTGATACCAAAGTTAAATTAAGTAAAAACTATTTCAATATATCTGCGTTAGTGCTTGTAGGGGGTACTTTATTAAGAAATATAAATGACGATATCATGATTTTTGGATCTAAAGGGAATATTGCTGCTTCAGGAACTACTGCTTATTACCTTGCTAAACATTTACTTTATGTCAGAAAAAGAAATAGGTTCTATAAAAAACACAATCTGTCTCGCAAAACATTAAAGAAAAAAAATCCCTTCAATAATTAATAAAAACAAGCTGTCTGGTCTATTTAGCATATCTGAAAAGTTACACAAATAGCAATCCCAAATTTTTAAGTTATTGATTTTTAAAATTCTGCAAACTGACGTTTCATGAATAAATTTTGATAGATTTATTATATTCACTATATATTTAAACTAAAATTAGATTTGAAAGTTAAAAACTACTTGCGAAAAATAGTGGAAGATAATACTACCAAAAAAGGTCGTTTTTTTGACTACATTATTCAATTGCTTATCTTTTTATCACTTATAAGTTTTTCAGTAGAAACCCTTCCGAATATCCCTGAAAAAGCAAGTGTAGCTTTGCGGTATTTCGAAGTATTTAGTGTTTTAATTTTTTCAATTGAATACCTCTTGAGATTATGGGTTTCAAAAAAGCCGCTTTCCTATATTTTTAGTTTTTACGGGATTATTGATATCCTAGCCATCTTGCCCTTTTATATGGTAACCTTCCTGGATCTTCGTTTTTTAAGAGCCTTTAGAATTCTAAGAATTTTCAGAGCACTAAAGGTAATCCGATATAACAAAGCCATAGAAAGATTTGGGGCAGCATTTAAGCTTGTAAAAGAAGAGTTTGTACTATTTTTTGCGTGTGCTTTAATTTTAATCTTTATTAGTTCTGCTGGAATTTTTTACTTTGAGCACGAAGCCCAACCAGAAACATTTAAGTCAATTTTTCATAGTGCATGGTGGGCAATTGTCACGCTTACTTCTGTAGGGTACGGCGACGTTTACCCCATTACACTGGGTGGAAGAATTTTCACCTTCTTTGTTCTTATGATTGGTCTTGGCATAGTGACTGTTCCTGCGGGTCTTGTGGCCAGTGCACTTTCTAAAGCAAGAGAAATTGAAGATTGACATTCAAATGACTATTTCTATTTTCAATTACTAGGAGTTTATTTATGTAATATAAAACTGAATAATCCTACATGAATTTTCTGACCTCTATGTCCCATTTTTCAAGAAAAGGTTGTGAAACTTGTTGAACTCGTAATCCCGAGTTTGCTGCTAAAAAGAATTTAATGTCACATCCTCCGTTGACTTTACACACAACTTTCAATTTTTTCAAACAATTTTTTTTAGAAGAAAGGGTTAATAGAATAAAGCATCATATGGATTATTATCGCTTTTCCCTTTTAGCCCTATTGGTGTTTGGTGCACTAGATATCACTCCAGGCAATGCCCAAGGGGGAGGCCTTTTGATTCAACAATACCAAAAGGGTCCCGCTTTAGATGGAACCTACTCCCGCTGGACGTTATATCCTGGGGTTGAACTCAATTATATCAACACCGATCTGGCTACTACTAAGCCCAAACTCGCTCTTGGAGGCTTACTTCAAGTAGAATTTCGCGTGTCCTCTACAGTAGGGTTAAAAACAGGGGTGCACTATACCCCCATTGCCTATTCTTATCCTGTACAGGATTCTGTTGGTGTAGATCAGCTGCGCTATTGGACTCTTCCCATGAGTATCATGCTTCACCCTACCCAACGAGTCAGTATAGGTTTAGGAGCACTCTATAACCTTTATAATCAAGGTGCTTTTGTTCGTAGTATCGATGATTTTAAAAATAAAACGCTCTATCCTAAAGCGCATTTTAGAAATAGCTTCGGTGGTTTTGTACAAGTAGGGTATCACTTTCTCCAAAAATGCTATGCCTTTTTAAATTATCGCTGGGCAGCGCGGAGTAATCTTCCTACCCTATCCCAAACCAATACTAGCTCGGGCTTTCAGTTGGGTGTCACCTATACCCTTTGGGCTTCAAAAAAAAGACGCTAATTTATTCTTTTTTTAAGGTAATTTCAATCACACCATGAACCCCTTTCTCCCCATAGAATTCTATAGCTGATGTTCCTTTTAGCACGTTCATCGACTCGATATTAGCCGGATCTAAAGATTCTAGTATACCTGGAGTTTCGCTGATTTTTCCATCAATCACTACTAGGGGTCTAATACTGTCTGTGCTTACAATCTTAATTTTACGCTGTGCAGCTGTTTTGGGTACCCAAGTGTTTCGCTCGGATGATAGGGTATCTCCTTCCATTTCAGCTTCACCCGATGTAATAAAAACTCCTTTTGGAGTCACCTCATTTCCGAAAAATAAAATTTCATGAACTCCCTTTTCACCAAGATCAATATGTTCTCCGGAACGAATCATACCCCGATGTACCTCATGAGGTTTATCGGTTTTAGGTTCTGATCCTTCTGGACTTTGATACACTTTAACTACCAAACAGGAGGTACATAAAAGTGATAAAACGATAAAACTAAATGCACGCATCATTGTTTTTTTTTACTAAAATAAGTAACTCAAGGTAATATTTAGATAAGGATGCCGATTATATCTTTGCCCTTCTATAAATGCAGAGGAATTGTTTAGCAAAACATGAAGCTTTAAGGGGCTTCTAAAATAAATTAATCCTGCTTGATAAATATTGCGAAATGGAATTGCCTGCAGTTGAAAAGGAGTATTATTTCTAAAAGCACTTCCCGAAAGAGAATAATCATGTGTGCTGTATTCCAATACCATTCCCAAAAAAAACGAAACTCCATTTTGAAATTGTTCCAAGCGATTTCCAAAAAATGGAAGTCCAGGAAGTTTTCCTACTTGAAGTCCTAAACGAGAACGCAAACTTGTGCGAAAAGTCCCTAACTGTAAGTGATTGTGAGTGACCCATTTCGTAGCCTTTCCCAGTTTTTTCCCCCAATAAAATGACCCATTTCCATTCAAGTGAAACGCTTGAGGAAGCGAAAACGCCCAGGTTAATGGTTTTAAATTGAGGAGTAAAGTATGATAGGTGTTTTGTAAAAACTTGGCTAAAGATGCATTCGCACCTGAAGTGCCAAACTGAATCCCCCAACCATAACCAAGGTCAGGGTGCTGAAATCGTTCTTTTTTATACCCCAAAAATAAACTTCCATTGTATGGGTAATCCATCTCTGAAATTATTTCGGTTTGGCGTAACGACGGGGTGTTGATCTCTTGACCTAGGGTCCAATGTCTAGATACATATCCCCATTTTGATAAAGAATCTTTAGGTGTGTTAACTAGCACCCCAAATTCTAAGAAAATTCCACTGCTATAATACCGGTCAATACCAAAATACAAATCATTATCTACGTTTAGTCCTACATAACTTTGGGCAATAAGACTTGAAGAAACAGTTGTCAAGAATACTATCGATAAGCTAAAGCGCCACAACAAAACGCGGTTTAATCTTTGTTTTTTAAGACCAATAAAGGAATGGTACAGTAAAAATCTTTTTTGTAAATAAGATCGGGTTCCCAAAGCTTTTCAAAGAAACCTCGTTCGCGTTTGAATGCAATCAATAAATCCGGTCGATTGGCCTGAAAATGTTCTAAAACCCCTTGGTAAACAGTCGCGTTTTCAGAAAACATCAAGCCTTCCGATCGTTGAAGTAAAGTATCATCCAATTGATGGTTTCGATTGGCAAAACCTGGAACCTTAACTAGCAACAACCGCAGTATTGAATTGAAATGGTCTTGAAATTCAATCATGGGTTTCAATGTATGCAAATCTTTCACCTCCCCTGTTTTAAAAGCCAATAACATCTTTTTGGGAGCCTTAAATGTTTTTTCTAATGGAGCCACTAAAACTGGAATTGTCGTTCGTTTGATCAAACTACCCGCAACTCTTCCCAAAAAAACAGATTCATTAATTTCATTATTCAGAGGGGCCACAACAATAAGATCAAGTCCAATGGATTCATCCAGCCTCTTAACGGTGCCAAGTAAATCTTTCTCACTAGACACCATTTTGATATCGGTGTCTTTTGGAGCAATGTGCTCTATCAATGTGCGAATACGTTGGGTGTTTTCTTTAGCTAAACGCGCATTTACATTGGTCATTGAGGTCAGACTTGCAACTGATGGATAAGCATCAATCACATAGATTATACATCCCATCTGTTTTGCCAAATCTAGCGCATACTTCAAAGTAGCTTCCGCATAATCAGAAATTCCAATCGGTACAAGAATGTGTCGCATACTATAATTTTTTCAAAAATACCAAGACTTCACTGATCCGTTGATATTTTAACACAAAAAAATAGAGCCTGTCTGAATAGGTCACTGCTTTGAAGGGGTTTTTATAAAAAAGTTTTAGAAGCCCTAGACTTTATGTACTTTTACCTCATTATGGAAGCTTATGTATCTCACCGTCGCGAAGGAACCTGCGGTATCCTTGAATTTGGGAATCCTGCAGGAAATTCGCTGCCTGGAAAACTACTCGATCAGCTTTACAAAAAATTGAAACTTTTAGAGGAGGATGATCAGGTTGCGGTGATTCTTTTTCAAAGCAGTGGAAATCGAGCTTTTTGTGGAGGAGCCTCTTTTGCAGAGATGAAAAATTTAAAAACATTAGACGAGGCAACCGCCTTTTTTATGGGCTTTGCAAAAGTCATCAATCAGATTCGGGTTTTAAACAAATTTGTCATTGCCCGGGTTCAAGGCAAAGTAGTTGGGGGAGGTGTTGGGCTTGTCGCAGCTTGTGATTACGTAATTGCACACGAAAACGCTGCAATCAAATTGTCGGAATTGTCCATTGGTATTGGACCCTTTGTGATTGAACCTGCCGTATCCAGAAAAATAGGAACCACTGCATTTACACAACTTTCTCTAGATGCAGAGCGCTTTAAATCGGCAGAATGGGCGAAACGAAAAGGACTTTACAATACCGTAGTCCCCACAGAAGAAAGCCTTGACCAAAACGTAATGGAAACCGCCCATCGCTTAGCCAGCTATGCTCCTAAAGCGATAAAAAATCTGCGCAAACTCCACTGGAAAGATACCGATCATTGGAAAACACTCCTTCCAAAAAATGCGGAAATTACAGCTAAACTCGTTTTAGAAGAAGCCACTCAAAATATTCTTAAATCATTGTAATACAAATGAATAACGTAATTAGAATAACAAAAGAGTTTAAGTTTGAAACAGGCCATGCCCTGTTCGGTTATGACGGTTTGTGCAAAAATGTGCACGGCCACAGCTACAAGCTTTCAGTCACCCTAGTGGGAACACCAATCAATGACCCAAATCACGTGAAAAATGGAATGGTCATGGACTTTAGCGATCTTAAAAAAATTGTCAACGACACTATTGTACACCCTTTTGATCATGCTACAGTACTCAATATCGACTCGCCTCATAGAGAACTGGCAGATACTATGGAAAAAGCAGGACACAAAATCAGACGAGTCCAGTACCAGCCCACTAGCGAAATGATGGTGATTGATTTTGCTGAAAAAATAAAAGCCCAATTACCTCAACATCTTAAGCTTCATCATCTGCTCCTAAGAGAAACGGAAACTTCTTTTGCCTCCTGGTACGCCTCAGATCAAACCCCTTAAAACCCTAAAGACTTTAAATCTGCTTTGGGTTTCGCATTCTCCTTAGACTTGATGTCGGCCAATTCTTCACAATCTACAGGGATACTCAACTCCTCTGGGGCTATAAAGTCTTCTTTTGAAATTCCAAATTCGGGATTATCATATAACGATCGCATGTAATTTGCCCAAATCGGCAACGCCATGGTAGCGCCTTGACCGAATCCAATGTCCTTGAAATGGATGGAACGATCATCCCCACCTACCCATACTCCTGTAGCCAAATTAGGCACCATACCCATAAACCAACCGTCACTTTGATTCTGAGTTGTTCCTGTTTTACCCGCTATTGGGTTTTCAAAAACATACGGATAGCCTGTTATGACATTTTTATAGATATAGTTGGTCTCCTCAAGTCCTGCATGCCGCAATCGTGCTCCTGAACCGGCCGTGGTTACTCCCTGCATTAAATTGACCGTCACATAGGCTGCCTCCTGACTCAATACATCTTGAGTCTCGGGAAGGACTTCGTACAAGGCTCGCCCGTTTTTGTCTTCAATACGGGTAATCATAATCGGTTTGACATAAATTCCCTGATTGGCAAAGGTACTGTATGCTCCTACCATCTCGAATAAACTGATGTCAGGAGTCCCTAGAGCAATAGAAGGTACCTCGGGAAGATGGGAAGTAATTCCCATTTTACGTGCTAAATTAATTACTGGTACGGGGCCTACCAAATCCATGATTCGGGCGCTTATGGTGTTGACTGAATTGGCCAAGGCATTTTTCAAAGTTCGTGTACGGCCGTATTTGTCACCTGAATTTTTAGGACACCAAGCATCGATATTTCCGTGTTTCATCGGTTCAATACAAAATAAGGCGTCGGGTAAAGAATCACAAGGAGAAAGTTTAAGCTGGTCAATGGCTGTGGCGTACAAAAAGGGTTTAAATGTAGAGCCTATTTGTCGCCTTCCTTGTTTTACCTGATCGTATTGGAAATGTTTATAATTATACCCCCCTACCCAAGCCTTTACATGACCTGTCTGGGGTTCCATAGACATCATCGAAGCACGGAGAAAGTGCTTGTAGTAACGAATGGAATCCATAGGGGTCATGATCGTATCGATCTCTCCTTTCCAACTGAATACTTGCATGGGGACTTCTTTTTTAAAGGAAGCCAAAATTTCTTCTTCCGCAATCCCTGCCAGCTTCATTTTTCGCCACCGTTCTGTTCGGTAGGCCGTTCGGGTCATCAAGGTGTCAATTTCTCCCTCCCGAAGATCTAAAAAAGGAGCTGTGGGATTTTGTCTTTTTGTGTTTTGTCTAAAGAATTCCTTTTGTAGGTTTTTCATATGCCCACTCACCGCATCTTCCGCCAATTGTTGAATACGAGAATCAATCGTTGTGTAGATTCGCAGTCCGTCACGATACAAGTTGTGTTTACTTCCGTCCGGCTTGGGGTTCGCCTCTATCCATTCGTCCATAAATTCTTTTAAATACGCTCTGAAATAGGTTGCAAGTCCTTCTCTGTGCGATTCAGGAGTAAAAGTGATTTGTAATGGAAGTTGATCTAAAGAGTCCTTTTCTTTATTTGTAATCAATTGGTTCCGTACCATCTGTTGGAACACAATATTTCTTCGTTCTTTCACTCGCTCAGGGCGGCGAATGGGGTTGTAAAGTGATGAGTTTTTTAACATGCCAACGAGTGTGGCAGACTCTTCTATTGAGAGTTCCTGAGGGATTTTATTAAAAAAGATTTTAGCTGCCGAACGGATTCCGTCTGCCTGATAACCAAAATCGTATTTGTTGAGATACATGGCTAAAATCTCTTTTTTGGTGTACCGCTGTTCCAATTGTACTGCGATGACCCACTCTTGTGCTTTTTGAAAAATGGTTTTAAGGATGTTACGGGAACGCACCCCAACAAAAATTTGACGTGCCAACTGTTGGGTGATGGTACTTGCCCCGCCTCTTTTACCTAAAAAAACAAAGGCTCTCATAGTTCCGCGCCAATCGATACCCGAGTGCGCATAAAAGCGTTCATCCTCTGTAGCAATCAAAGCTTCTACCATATGTGTAGGAATTTCGTCAAATCCAATAGGGGTTCGGTTGTCGTCAAAATAATATTTCCCTAAAATGATCCCATCAGAGGATATGATTTGAGTGGCCAAATTCGTTTTGGGATTTTCCAATTGTTGCAAGTCGGGCATGGGGCCATATAGGCCAAGAGCTGCCCCTCCAAACAATGCGATGATCCCTATCACACCCAAAAGGAAAGCGCCCCACAAAACACGGGTGTATTTTCGAAATGATTTTTTCTTTTGTTGCTCTTTTTTCTTTGCCATCTTTATTGATCTTCAATACTAATCCCCACTGCAATAATCCCTTTGAGCATAGAAACGCCCTCCGCTACTCCATTATTGCGTACCGCATGTGCGATTGAAATGGTCAGTGGACGTGCCTTGGGAAAAACAACCCCTTCTTTCCACCACAACTTACTTTCTTTTATTTCGGTAAATCCTGTGCCCAACCACTTCCCATCGGGGGCAGCCATAGCATACTCTAGAGTGTCTTGGGTAATCCGTTCTCCTCCAGCGGTAAGGCGCGCTATTAGAAAAATATTCGCGTACGGATAGGTGTTGTCATTACGCAAGCGTATAAAAACATTTTTTGTAAGCGTGTCTATCGCTTGTTCAGGTAGCTCAAAAGTTACAGGAGTTGTAGAAAGGCCCTCTTCAGCTGTGGTCTTATACACCGTGAACCCATCCTCTGAACGACAGGATCCAAACCACAGGCTTGCACAAACAAACCCCACCAGACCTAAACTATTTTTTAGCTTTACTTTCAAATCGTTTTTTTTTGTTTTTTTTCGAATGACGTCGAGGAGGATCAAAACGTTTGAGACTGTCTTCTCCAGCACCACTGTCAAATATTTTGATCCCTTCTTTTACTTCCTCCTCTACATAGGCTTCTAAACTAGGGACTTTAAGTTTTGCTATATTCTTTTTAATGATATCGTTGACGGCAGAGAGGGTCAATTTATGCCACGTCATCCAATCCTCTTTGTAGGCGTACCAAATTAATCCCTTAAAAATATCCATCTTTTGAAAAACGCCAATTCCTTTTTCTGTATATAATTTGATCTCCGTTTTTGGGAACACCTTAATGGCAGATCGATACGCCTCCAATTCATAATTCAAACAGCACTTGAGTCGTCCACATTGACCTGCTAATTTTTGAGGATTTAAAGAAAGTCTTTGATAGCGTGCCGCACCCGTATTCACGGTTCGAAAATCTGAAAGCCAAGTCGAACAGCACAACTCCCTCCCACAAGATCCAATGCCTCCCAACCGCGAAGCTTCCTGTCGCAATCCAATTTGACGCATTTCAATACGAATGGAAAAAGCACGCGCCATATCCTTTATCAATTGGCGAAAATCCACCCGTTTGTCTGCCGTATAGTAAAATGTGGCTTTTTTACCGTCTCCTTGAAATTCTACATCAGAAAGTTTCATGTTCAGGCGTAATGCGATTGCCAATTCCCGTGCCCGTTTTTGGACCTCCGCTTCTTTTGAGCGACTGGCTTGCCAAATGTCAATTTCTTCCTGATTCGCAAGACGTAAAATGGTTCCAATCTTATCACTATCGGGTTTGGTTTTTTTGCGCTTCATTTGCACATCCACCAACGCGCCTGCTAAAGTCACAGTCCCCAAATCATATCCGCGATCTACTTTGGTTATCACCAAACTTCCCGCTTGAGGAGTAATTTCTTTTGGAATGCGGTAAAATTCTTTTCTGCTATTTTTAAAGCGCACCTCGACAAAAGGACATTCTGTCTCTCCTTGGGGGGGATGCATGTTTTCCAACCAGTCAAAAACGGTGAGTTTGTTACAACTGTCGCTTCCACAGGTACCATTGTTTTGACAGCCCCTTGGGGAACCGCTTTTGGTACTGGAACAACTGGAACAACTCATGAATATATTAGAAATTTAGAACTTTAAAGATACAGGGATTTCCATAATTTAAAAGCCAATAAATTCTTAATTTACTGTTTAAACTTAAGCACTTTGGAACGTCCTTTTTTAAAAATTTTATTGCTGTTGTGTGTACCCTTTCGAAGCGCTTTTTGTGCTTCTTCTGGGAGTGCTACGATTTCCTTACAAGCATCTGAACAACATTCATTCATCTTTTCTGCACAAGAATCGCATTGAATAAAAAGCAGATGACAGGCCTCGTTGATACAGTTTACGTGCGAATCGCATGGTGCTCCGCATTGATGACATTGGGCGATAATATCTTCAGAAATTCGTTCTCCGCGACGTTCGTCAAAGACAAAATTTTTGCCTACAAATTTATTTTCCAATACTTGATTTTTAACCTGACGTGCATATTCGATGATTCCACCCTCCAGTTGATATACGTTTTTAAATCCCTTATGCTTAAAATAAGCAGAGGCTTTTTCACAGCGGATTCCTCCTGTACAATACATTACTAAGTTTTTATCTTCTTTATGGTCGGCCAAATCTTCTTCGATAATGGGCAAGGATTCTCGAAACGTATCCACATCTGGAGTGACTGCTCCTTTAAAATGGCCAATCTCGCTCTCATAGTGGTTGCGCATGTCCACGCAAATGGTGTTGTCGTTGTCTAGTAATTCATTGAATTTCTGTGCATTAACATGTATTCCCTTTTGTGTTACGTCAAATTGATCATCGTCTAAGCCATCGGCCACAATCTTGTCGCGTACTTTGATGGTGAGTTTTAAAAACGATTTGAGATCTTGCTCGATGGCAATATTGAGGCGAACACCTTCTAAAAAGGAAATACTGTCTAGATGGGCTTTAAATTTGTCAAAAAGAGGGGCGGGCACGGAAAGTTGTGCATTGATTCCTTCGTGAGCGACATAGATTCGTCCCAATACTTCCAATGGATCCCAAGAAACAAATAAATGGTCGCGAAACAGTTGTGGGTTGCCAATGTGCGCATATTGATAGAAAGATAAGGTCAGGCGTTCGGTTCCTGCCGCTTCCAACATTTCAGCTCGTTCTTGCGCACTTAATTTGTTGTACAGTTGCATGCTATAAACGATTTAAGTGAAAGACAAAGGTAGGAAAAAGCTTTGTTTTGTGGTGGAAAATATCCACCACAAAATTCATAACTAATTTAAAATAAGGGAATTAAAAGTCTTTTAACCACTTTTTTTTAATTGTGTACTCTTTATTCTGTGAACAAAACAGGGTTTAAAGGGGAGTTGACTGTAGTGCCAATTTCTACTCCTGGGCACCAAGTCTCCCAATCGTTTTGTTGTCCTTCGTTTTCAGGTGCTTTCAATTGAATGTCTTGATCCATATAGATGATGGTGATCACTTTCCGAACTTCGTCTGTCGCATTTGCTCCGGCACGGTGAAAAACCCAACCCGAATGAAAACTCACTTCTCCAATGTCAAAAGGTTCGATGGTATGGGGAAAATCCGTTACTCGGAGACGGTCTCCAATCAAGGTTTCGCTTTCGTCGCTAATGGATAGTGCTCTTCCTTCTTGAATTTGATGACTCCCCGCACTAAATTCTAAAGGCCCCATTTCCAAAGGAGTCGCTTGAAGGGGAATCCATGCCGTTATGGTTTTGTCTGAGGACAAGGGCCAGTAGTACTGATCCGCATGCCAAGGGGTAATACCCCCACCCCCTTCTTTGAATAAGGCTTGATCGTGGTACAAACGAACGCCCGAAACTTCCATCAGCCTCGCAGCTACCCCAGCCAAACGTGAACTAAAAATAAATTCTTTGATCTCGGGGTCTTCACGCCATAAATTAAAGAGTTGTAAAAAGGCTTTTCCGTAGGTGTCACGTTCTTCTAGGGGTTTGGACACCCGATTCATTTCTGCTACTTTTTCTGAAATGCGTGTGTTGTAATAGACCACAACTTCTTCGGGAAGCAACTGCTTGATTTTTATATACGCGTTTTTTCGGTAAAATTCGATGTGCGCTTCCGTGAGTGGAAAAGGGATTTTTAACTGCTCCTGATACATTGCTGTGATTTTCATTTGAAGCATTAAAGTACAAAAAAGCAAGGGATTTTGACATTCGGATCACTGCTTCTTACTCATTGCTGTTATTTTTTCTCCTCAGAAAAATGCCCCCCATGAGGTCCTTGCGAAAACTTGTTTTGATTATACTCTTTGGAAGTTCCTTTAGCAATGGAAAGACTTTGCCACGCCTCTCCTTTTACGATTTTTCCAATCATCACAATCTGACCAATGTGGTAGGCATAGTGCATCATTTGTCTGTCTAGGGCTTCTGCTACAGTATGGCGTTGATTTCGGATTAAAATTATTTTGTTCATGTCCTTATCCTTCAAAGCCATCAGGGCATTGAAAAGACAAGCCCACCCGTCATCCCACTTTTGAAGTACTTCATTCTGGGATTGGATTGATAACTCAAATTCACCATCCCGATCTCGCCATTCCTTCTCTCCATCCGAGGTTAAAAAATCCGTCCATCGCGATTGCATATTTCCACATAAATGCTGAACGATAAGGGCTATTGAGTTGCATCCCGCATTAGCTTCCCAGAACAAATCCTGTTCTTTCAACTGCTCAAAGGTTTGTTCACCTAAGTGTTTGTAGTACTTAAATTGTTTGATAATATGGGTCAACGAGTTTGTATTCATAAAGGGGTTTGTTGTATTTGTTTGAGCCAATGCGCTTTAGTAAGGGCATACCTGCGTTCTGTACACTCCTCTTTTTCGTTAAAGAATTCTTTTTCAAAAGGCATCAATTGCTCTAAAATTCTGAGGGATCCTTTGTTTTCAATATAGACATCTGCAATGACTCGTTTGGCGTTTACTTCTGTAAAATAAAAGTGAAGCAGTCCTTTTGCAGTTTCCATACCATACCCTTTTTTCCAATAGGCCTTTCTAAAGCGATAGCCCATTTCTCGTTCCCCATCTTCATTAATAAGAAACAACACCAAGCCAATCAGTTCTTCAGTTCCCTTCTTAAAAATGGCACAATCACACTTACGCTCGTGTATATGCTGTAACTCCAAATTCAGGCTGCGGGTAAACCTCGTATGAAGTTCTTCTTCTGATAAAGCCTTTTGAGGAATTAGCCTTAGAACCTCAGCATCCGTAAACAATTCTTTAAAAAAAGGGAAGTCAGCCGACTTAAGCGATCGAATGGATAGTCGTTTGGTTTCAAAAAAAATCATTTTGCGTTTTTCAATTCGTTTTCTGAATTATCATCTTTCCAAGGGTCTTAAGCTTTTTTAACATTTCTCCTCTCACTCTTCAAGGCGCAGCGTTACCCAAACCTCCTCGTCTTTTTCTAGGGTAAGGGTATTTCGCAAAATAGAATAGCTATCAATCTCTAGTAAAGCATTGGTAAATTCCTGTTCACGGGAGTTGCGTTCACTTTCGCAAGCGCGTTCGGTAAAAAAGAGGTCGGTAAAGCTAAGACGGTCTTCTTGATTAGTATAACTTCCCCCTCCGCTGTTGCATGCGGTTTGAACATCTAATGTTCCTTTAGTAAAAAAGGTAATCCCGGTGTCTTCGTCTAAAATGGAGGAAGAAATCGCATTGGGTGTTCGGATGGAGACCACTTCCCAGGCATTTACCAATGCTGCATTTATAGGCCGGGTAAGGGTCAGGACCATTTCCCCCTTGGCATTGCGCAACTGAGCCTGGTTCTCTTCTAGAGTAAAAGTCAGAACGGCTTTTTCTAAAAGGGCTGCGAGTTCTTGTTCTCGTTTGCCTTCTACTTCAGGGCAGCCAATTAAGGTGGAAGCAATGAGCGAAAAGGTAAGCGTTTTATTTTCAATTTCAACTCCTCCAAATAGGGTATTACATCCTGCAGAAGCAGAAAAAGAATCGGCTTCAAAAAGCAACGTACCCCCACCGTCAATGTCCCAATGTCCTGTGATGGAATCCGGAAAATCACTACTCAGTTCTTCACTTACACAACTAAAAAGCAGGCAAAAACCGAAGAAGAAGGTCGTCGCAAAGTAGACACGTATCATGGGCATTGATTTCCCAAACTATAACAAAATTCGTGCCTATTTTAAATGGCTGCTTTTCTTGCCGATCAAGATCAAATCCGTTTGACGTCCGTTTACATAACGAAACCCATTTGGCCCAAAGTAGCCTGGTTCTTCCAACATGATGCGTACGTCTTTTTCCCATTCCTTAAGATACACTTTGGCGTTCAATTCAATGGCATAAACTGTGTTTTCATATAGTGGGTGTTCTCCCGATCCGGGGATGCCTTCTTGGGCGTCCCACATCCCAAAAGTCGTCCCTGCAGAGTGCCCGTACAAACCTAAAGGATGGGTGTAGATTTGTGGGCGTAAGCCTGCCGCTTTACTCGCTTCAATTGCCATTTTTAAGGTGGCGTTTCCTGTTCTTCCTGTTTTAAAATGGTCGGTCAACGCATCTTGAACAGCGTTTCCTTGGCGCAAGGCCTCTTTTAAGAATTCTGGTGCTTCTGTTTCCTCTGGTTTGAGTACATAGGCCAGTTCTTGACAATCGGTATTTAATGTCAAATAAGTAATGCCAAAATCGCAATGAACTAAGTCGCCCGGTTGGATGACGTCAAATTTGGATTTCCCATCAAAAGCATATAGGTCGCTTGCTCCAGTACGTTGAACATCTACCGTGGGGTGAAACCAGGTTTTAAGTCCCAGAGCGGTGACTTTTTCACGCATCCACCAGACTACATCTTCCGTAGTCGTAACCCCTGGGGTGATCACGTCAGTAGAAAAAGCTTCAGCAATAATGTTATGGGTTATTGCGGAAAGTTGACTAAAAAGCGTCATTTCCAATGGGGTTCGCGTTTCGATCCACCTTACGGCAAGTGTTTCTGCTGAAACTACTCGTTTTTTAAATTTCTCTGGAAGAGCTTGCATCATTCCATCATAATCTGTTTTAGCCAATCCATCGGCAATGCCGTAATGTTCAGAGCTGTTAATTCCAATCTTTTGAGGATTTTGACTCACGATATACTCCGCCAACGCTTTCCACTGATCGGGTTGTTCTTCTTTATTCCAAATGGATCGAATGTTGTTTCCAAAATTGTATCGTGTAATGGCAACAGGATCTACTCCCTCTTTTGTTTTTGAAAACACCAAAATAGTACGTCTACGAGCATTGAGCCAAGTAGGAGGCAATAGGGTTTTGACTACAGGGTCTTCGTTGTATTCTCGGGTAATCATCACCCAAAGGTCGATGTCTTGTTCTTCCATCAGTTGAGGAAGCAAATTTTGTATGCGTTCTTTTTGAATTTCATCAATTAAAGAAGCACGTTCCCGAAGGGGTAAAATATCTTGCGCAACTAAGGGCATTGAGATCATACTAAGTAAAAAAAAGAGTCGTTTCATGAAGTATATTTATCCGCTAAACCTACAAAAAAATTGTTAATAATGCAGCTAAAACAGACTTGGAAGGGGTGGGAAGAAACTGTACATTAGCTAAAAAAGAGAGTTATGGCAGAACAAGATAGTGCAAAGTTAAAAGCCCTTAAGCTAACCCTAGACAAGCTAGACAAGACCTATGGGAAAGGGGCTGTGATGAAATTAGGCGATGAAGCCATTGAAGAAGTAGAGGCCATCCCCTCAGGTTCTTTAGGCCTGGATATTGCCTTGGGTGTGGGAGGCTATCCTCGGGGGCGTGTGATTGAAATTTACGGACCCGAATCTTCAGGTAAAACCACCTTAACTTTACATGCCATTGCAGAGTGCCAAAAGCAAGGAGGTATCGCCGCTTTTATCGATGCAGAACACGCTTTTGACCGATTTTATGCAGAAAAATTGGGCGTAGATGTGGGAGAGCTTATCATTTCTCAACCTGACCATGGTGAACAAGCCCTTGAAATTGCAGATAACCTCATCCGCTCAGGAGCTATCGATATTGTAGTGATAGACTCCGTAGCAGCATTGACCCCAAAAAGTGAAATTGAGGGCGAAATGGGAGACTCCAAAATGGGACTTCACGCTAGACTCATGTCACAAGCTCTAAGAAAGCTTACAGCTTCTATTAGCAAAACAAATTGTACCGTATTTTTTATCAATCAGCTCCGTGAAAAAATTGGAGTCATGTTTGGAAACCCCGAAACAACCACTGGAGGAAATGCATTGAAATTTTACGCTTCAGTTCGGTTAGACATTCGTCGCTCTACACAAATCAAAAGTGCTGAAGCTGAAGTCTTGGGAAATAAAACCCGTGTGAAAGTCGTCAAAAACAAAGTGGCGCCTCCCTTTCGTACGACCGAGTTTGACATCATGTATGGAGAAGGCATTTCAAAAATTGGAGAAATCATAGACCTTGGTGTGAACTACGAAATCATCAAAAAAAGTGGGTCTTGGTTTAGTTATGGAGATACCAAAATTGGTCAAGGACGTGATGCGGTCAAAAACTTGCTCTTAGACAATCCCGAATTGATGGAAGAGCTGGAACAAAAGATCATGGCAACAATAAAGGAAGTCAACGCATAACTATGCGGTCCTCTTTTTCCAAACTGTAATAGCGTTTACTGCATTTTGCTTGGGATCTGCCAATAATTCGCTTTTGATTTCTTGATGCATACGCTCCGTAAGTGGGTGAATATCCGCTTCCGTCATGCCTCGTGTTTCAATTAAATCCAACGCTTTTACGCGTAAAGATCCTGAGTAACCGTGGGTGGTGTACCAAGGAAATTTCCGTTTGCAATCCAAAAAAACCATAGGGAAAAGAGGCAGTTTGTGTTCTATTGCCAATTTAAAAGCCCCTCGTTTAAATGGGTTCAAAAGTAAGGTTTCGTCCAAGTACTCTTTCTCAGGAAAAATACAAATACTGTAGCCTTTGTCAATAACCTTGCGTGCCCGATTGTATACCTCAAAACGACTTTTGGAACTACTTCGATCTACCATAATTGCCGCACGCTTGTATAAATAACCAAAAATGGGGATTTTTACAATCTCTTTTTTGCCCACAAAAACAAAGGGAGTCTTTCGCATACGAAGCATCAACATAATGTCAATATAACTAGTGTGATTGGCCACCAAAACCATACTTACACCCTCAGGAGGAAACCGATTGAGTCGTTTTATCCAAAACCCCATTCCAAAAAGTACAAAAGGCGCCCAAATGTTTCGGGCAACCCAATACACATAACGGTAACCATTAGGAAGAATTAAAAACAGTGATAAAGGAATAAAAAAGAGAACGACAGGTACCGCACCTAGCAAATAAAACCAAATCCGCCACAAGACCAATAGCACTTTTCTCATGGGTTAAAGATATTGATTAATAAATTAGGTATTCCCCTATCTCTTTTCAATATAATGGTATCCCAAGACCACATAAAAATAGAAGACTTTAAAAATAGTTGCTCCCCTATGTGAGGAACCTTACCTTTGTGAAAAAATTTGAAATGGCTCGAATTTTAACTGGAGTACAGTCCACTGGTACACCTCATTTAGGAAATCTGCTTGGAGCAGTGCTCCCCGCCATTGAAATGGCAGAAACATCTTCCGATGATTCGTTTTTGTTTATCGCAGACTTGCATTCATTGACCCAAATTAAAAAGGGGGAGTCTCTGCGAGAAAATACCTTTTCTACTGCAGCTACATGGCTTGCCTGTGGTTTGGATATCAAAAAGACTCATTTCTACAAACAAAGTGATGTGAGTGAGGTAACTGAGCTGGCGTGGTACCTCAGTTGTTTTTTCCCCTACCAGCGCCTAACCTTGGCTCACTCATTTAAGGACAAGTCTGAAGATTTATCAGACGTCAATACAGGCTTGTTCACCTATCCCATGTTGATGGCTGCAGATATTCTTTTGTACGACGCAGAAATTGTACCAGTAGGAAAAGACCAATTACAACATTTGGAAATCACTAGAGATGTCGCCTCGCGGTTTAACCATCAAATGGGAGATACCTTTGTCATTCCCAAGGCTAAAGTTCAAGAACATACGCAACACATTCCTGGAACTGATGGTCAGAAAATGAGTAAGTCAAAAAATAATACCATCAATGTTTTTCTTCCAGAAAAAAAACTGCGAAAACAGATCATGAGTATCCAAACCGACAGTACACCACTAGAAGATCCGAAAGATCCTGATACCTGTACCGTCTTTGCCCTTTACTCCCTATTAGCTCCCGCTTCGTCTCGTCAAGAATTACGCGCACGTTATCAAGCAGGGGGAATGGGTTACGGCTATGCCAAACAGTTGCTCTTAGATCTCATCTTAGACCGTTTTTCTAAAGAGCGTGAAAAATATGACTACTTTCATCAGCATCCCGAGGAGGTGTATATCGCCCTCGCTAAGGGTGCCGAAAAAGCACGAAAAGTAGCACAAGAAGTTTTACTTCGCATCCGAGATAAAGTAGGCTACTAGATCAGTTCATAATACTTTCCTGGCAGTGCACGTACTACGCCTTGCATTTCCAATTCCATTAGTATTGCTGCGGTTTTACTTATTTTTTGTCCTACCTCTAAAGCCAATTCATCTAGATGGATTTTAGAACGCTGTTGCAGTATTTCTGCCATTTTCTGCTCTTCCTCATTCAGTTGTACAAAAAGGGTTTTTTGTATGCTTTTAGGAATTGAATCGTTTTCCCAACCCAAAGCGTGAACAAGTTGCTGGGGATCGGAAAGTAATTGTGCTTTGTGTTGGACGATCAGTTGATGACAGCCCTGGCTTTTATAATCGGAATAACGTCCAGGAACGGCATATAATTCCCGACCATACTGGTGCGCAAGGTTCGCTGTATTCATACTCCCCCCTACAACTCCAGACTCAATGACTACTGTAGCATGAGCCATACCTGCAATCAAACGATTTCTTCTTGGAAAATTAACACGATGAAATTCAGTTTCTGGCAAGAAATCTGTGACTAATGCTCCATTTGTCAGTATTTTTTTGCCGTAGCAGTGTGTTCTTTAGGATAAATAAATTCCAACCCGTGTGCCAGGCAAGCCACGGTCTCCAAACCGTGTTTTAAAGCTGCACGATGCGCGATAATGTCAATCCCACGAGCTAAACCAGAACAGATGATTGGGTTGTATGGGCGCAAACAACGAATTAATTCCTCGCAAAAAGCTTTACCGTGGGGAGTGTTTTGTCTTGTCCCTACGATACTGATAATTTTCCGCGCTTTAAATTTGGTAAGCCCTTGATAAAAAAGAAGTAACGGTGCGTCTGAACAATAGGAAAGAGGTAACGGATAGTCTGAAGTGCCAAATCTTAAATGATGGACTTGATGTCGTGCTAAAAGTAGCTTTTGTTTTTCCACTTTGGGAAGTACTTTTTCCCAAGCTGCAAGGGATTTACAAGCGTTTTCTCCAAGTCCAGGGACTGATTCCCATTCTGAAGTACTTGCTTTAAAAATGGCGGTGGCGCTTCCAAAATGAAGAAGTAACTTTTGGCAACGCTGCCATCCAATACCGGGAAGGTGCTCCAATACAAGGCAAGCTTCGAGTTCTGTCATGGCGTTGAGGTCTGTTTTACTAAGATACTAAACCTTCGTTCGGTACGTTTTAAATTTTGTAGCATTATTTTACTATTTTTGGTTCAATGCAATTAACTCGCTTCATACAAGAATTACTATACCAATACGAATGTGTAACGGTTCCACATTTCGGAGCGTTTTTGACACGTTCTTTTGGTGCTCAGGTAGCCCCAGACGGTTTCTTTTATCCACCCAGGAAAGAGGTCAATTTCAATCAACTTTTAACTGCAAACGATGGAGTGTTGGCGCATTATGTAGCGCGAAAAGAAAACATTACCTACGAAAATGCGCTGCGGAATATCGAAAAAGAAGTCAGCAATTGGAAAAAAAAGCTGCAAACACAAACCCTGCGTTTTCCCGGTGTTGGAGAAATTCGACTGAATCAAGAACGAAAAATACAATTTAGCCCCTGGGGGAAAGTCAACTTCGATTTGAACTCTTTTGGTTTACATTCTTTTGAACGTAAGTCTATCCAAATATCTGTTAAATACCCAAAACCTCATTCCATTATGAAAGACACGACTAAAGACGAATTAATGTTTACTCCTGAACAAGAGGAAGCTTCAAAAAAATCGCCAATTCTTCGCTATGCCGCAGTGGGTATTATCGGGATTGCTCTATTGGGGGTTTCCTACTTTTTTGGTGATCGTTATGTTACAGAACAGCAAATTCTTGCTCAAGAAGAAGCCCAAAGTCAAATCGAAAAAAATGTACAAGAAGCTACTTTCGACCTTGGAAGCCTCCCTTCTATTGATGTCGCTGTAATTGCAAACCCTCCAAGAGAAGAAGTCGTTTTGGATCAAGTGTATTACAGTGTAATAGCAGGCTCTTTTCGCTCTATAGAAAATGCAGAAAAAAAGGTTGCGGATCTAAAATCTGAAGGTTATCCAGCCGCTCTGGCTCAAGCAAGCCCTGACGGTCTTTACCGTGCTGCTTATGGTCGATATGCCTCTAAAAAAGAAGCGATCAATATGCTTTATTTTTTAAAATATACCCTAGAGGAAGAGGCTTGGTATCTAGAAGAACGCTAGGCTACATCTGAAAGACCCAATCTTTGGGATTCAACGCTTTTACATTGTTAAAAATCCCAAATTGCAGCTGGGTTTTTCCTGTTTGCTGATTGGTAAAAACTTCACCTATGGTTTGTTTTGCCTTTACTTTTTCACCTTTTTTGACATAAAGTTTTGCCAAATTGGTATATAAGGTGATGAAGTTACCGTGGCGAATGAGCACAGAAGGATTGCTCCCTTTAATCACGATCACCGACATCACTTCTCCTTCAAATACTGCACGTACTTGGGCGGAAGGTTCTGTTGCCAAAACCACACCATTACTTTGAATGGTGGTCGTTTTTACAACAGGATGCGGCTGTCTTCCAAATCCTTGAATGACTACTCCTTTTTCTAAAGGCCAAGGGAGACGCCCTTTATTTGCCTGAAAATTAGTGGCAATTAATTTCGCTTCAGGAGTAAGTTGAAATGTTTTGTTGTCCTTTTTGCCTACGGCTTTATTTGAGGCAGCAATTGCTTCACGTATCAATCGATTGATTTCGCGGTCTATCGCTTTCCGCTTTTTTTCCTTTTCTGCAATCTGTGCAGCAAGGGAACGTTCTTTACGTTTTAAAGTTTTGATCAAATTTTGCTGTCGATTGCGTTCCTTTTGAAGCTCCTCTTGCACTGCTCTATTCTCGTTAACTAGAGCCAACTTGGTCGCTTTTTCATCGATTAAAGTTTTATTGAGCTGTTGTAAAAGGGTTGTTTTTTCTGCAATGGCGATCCCCTGTTTTCTTCGGTAACGAGCGTATTGCTTTAAATATTGAATGCGTTTGTAGGCTTGTAAAAAATTTTCTGATGAAAACAAAAACATCAATCGGTTTTGAAGCGATTTACTGGCATAGGACTTCTGAATCATTTTTGCATATTCTGATTTGAGTGCTTCCAATTCTTTTCTTTGGTCAGCAATACTTCTTTCGTTTAATGCAATTCTACGGGTCAATAAATTGGCCTGCTGATTGGTGACTTTTATCAATTCTGAACGAACATTGAGTTTTACTTGTAAATCTTCTACCTCAGAAAGGGCGTTTTTGCGGGTTTTTGTATTGGAGAAAAGGAGATTATTGATTTGTTTTATTTCATTTTTTAACTGAAGGCGTTGGGCTTCCAATTGTTTTTGTTGCCTTGAACTTTGTTGAGCAAATCCATTTCCCAATCCAATGCAGAGCAACATCAGAATAAGCACAATTCTTCTCATCTAAAACTCAATTTTAGAATACCCCTCAGGGATTTTAAAAGGAAAATTCAGCCCTTCGGTAAAATCGGTTCTGCTGAATTCAAGCTCTAGCCGTTGCAACTGACTCCCATCAAAAAGAGTGACCTCAATGAGACTGGGTAAAGCTTTTCCTTCAATTCTAATATGACGCAAGTATTTTATCGTCAAATTATAATTGTTTTCTGGAAGGATTATCCGTTGTTCTTTGAGAAGAAAACTTACGGGGTCAAAAAACAAAGTGGGTTTTAAACCAGATCGTTTTCCTTGAGGAATTAAAATGTAATATTGAGGGTTGTCAATTTGTTTCCATCGTCCTTCGCTGGGGTCTAGAAAAGGTTTTCCTAAAAAAAGATTTTCAATGTCAGAATATCCAAAAGAAGTGTTGAATGGTGTGTTGATCATGTCAAAATTTCCTTGAAAATAGGTTTTTTGAAATTTCTCATAAAATGAAACCTGATTTGGCGTGATCAACATTTTGGCAATGGGAATGAGCATTGTCGCGCTTAGCCACAACTTCTTTTTACTCTCCAGACGATATTGAACAATGACTTGCTGTTCGCGTTTTCCATTGTCATAAGTGGCTTTGATCCGAGAACGTACTTTGTTGACTTTAGGATAGTTGCTTTTAATTTTTGCAGCCAAAGACTCTAAATTCACGTTTTTTACAGGAGTTTTGGTGGGAAGAACTGCAACCGTTTTACAGCCCATAAATAAAGTAACTGTTGTGGCTATGATTAAAGCGTTTTTTAAATGTCTTTTCATTTTATTCAAGCTTTGAATAATCTCCTAAACTCACAAAGGTAGGGTTTCCTTTATAATGTACTTGGTTTCCAATCATTGCCTTCTGTAAGTTTAGATTTTCTAAATGACTGTCGTTTTGAATCAAACAGTTTGTAAGTTGACAATTATGGATTTGTGTTCTTGCACCTATAGAAACTCCAGGTCCTATGGTGCTGTTTCTAATTATTGCTTTTTCTCCAATAAAACAAGGTGGAATGATCGTACAGTTAGAGATTTCCGCTGATGGGTCTTGTAAGATCGCTCCTTCTTTTTGTTTAATTTCCAACATCTCAGTATTGGTTTGAAGTGTTACCTCTGGATTTCCACAGTCCATCCAAATGTCTACCGCACCAGGTTTAAAAACTGCGCCTTGCTCCATCAAGGACAAAATTCCATGATTAATTTGGTACTCTTCTCCTCTTTGTAAGTCTTTTGCTACGACTTTTTTTAATGCATCTTTTAAATGTTCGATTTGTTTGAAATAATAAATCCCAATTACTGCCAAATCAGAAACAAATTCCTTTGGTTTTTCGACCAAATCAATAATTTGGTTTTCTGCATTGAGTGCCACTACTCCAAAAGCTTCGGGAGCATTTACTTTTTTTACCCAAATGACAGCATCTGCATCAGGATCTAGGGTAAGTTTTGCACGGATCAACGTGTCTGCATAAGCTACAACCACGGGACCTTTCAATAGGGGTTCTGCACACATAATGGCATGGCCCGTCCCCAAGGGTTCATCCTGTCTGAAAATATGAGGCGTTGCTCCAAGATCATCTGCAAGCTCCCGTAAAGAGGTTACTATTTCGTCTCCAAAAAAAGCATGATCTCCAATCACAAAACCGATGTCTGTAATAGGATCTTCTACCACTTTAGCAATTTCATGGACCAATTGATGAACAATGGGTGCTCCGGCAATACTGATCAACGGTTTAGGGGTAGTCAAACTATGGGGTCTCAAACGAGACCCTCTGCCTGCCATGGGAACAATTATTTTCATAGGTTATTTTTTTCCTGTACTGCCAAAACCACCCGAACCCCGTTCTGTCGTTGAAAGTTGTTGTGTTAACTTCCATTGTATTTGTTCGTGTTTGGCCACTACCAATTGGGCAATTCGCTCGCCTGGTTGTATGGTAAAGGCATCGTTTGAAAGGTTAACTAAAATAACGCCAACTTCCCCGCGGTAATCGGCATCTATGGTACCGGGTGCATTTAAAACAGAAATGCCATGCTTTGCTGCTAGTCCACTTCTGGGTCTAACCTGCGCTTCATAGCCTTCAGGCAATGCTATTTTTAGTCCTGTTCCAATGATTTTTCGTTCTAGAGGTTTTAGTGCTAAAGGTGCCTCTAAGACAGCTCGTAAATCGACTCCTGCAGAAGCACTCGTAGCATAGGCAGGGAGGTCATATGGACTTTCATTCTGTACAGAAACTTCAATCATTACGTCTATTTTGTAGTTGACAATTTACAAAATCAGCCTCCTTATTTTTGAGTAATAAAAAATTTCTTTCCCCCTTTTTGTTAACTACTCATCGCCTTTAGGAAAACGTTTTTTAAGCTCCTTCTCAATTTCAAAAAGCATAAGAAACGGTGCTGCTGTAACTAGGGCAATCCCAAGCCAAATTCCAAGCCCTTTGTTAATGTCAATTACGCTTAAAATGAGTCCCAAAAGAAAAAGAGAGAAACCTAAACCTTGCATTTTTTTAGCAGCATAGGATTGCGCAAATTTCCAGATTTTTAAGTTGCTCATGGATTTTTTGGTTCGGTAACCGTAAAGGTGATTGATTCGTTTGGGGGGATATTTATATTGAACAAAACCTGCCACATAAAAATGAATCCTGTAAGGACAAGGATCAATGAAAGTGAATTGAATTGTAGTAGTTCCATTATTAAAAATAATATTATTCTTTTTGCTCTACAAGTAAATTTTGGTATTGCTTTTTGGAGGCTTCAATTTGACTACGCTCGTTCGTCTCCTTGTAAAATAAGTACGATGGAGCCTTAATTTCTTTAACGGTTTGAATTTGAATTTGAATGATGTGAAGTACCTTGAACTTTCCTTGATTCTTCGTTTCAAACAGCTGTGCCTTTTTTGGAAAATCTTGGTGTTGAGGGGTTAATACCTCAGCTTGGCCTTTACATTGTAACCCTTTTTGTGTCCAAATATTTATACCGCTCACACATACTTGACAGTTGGCCTGAATGTTTTTTACACTTTGTGGAGAGGCAATATTGGCTATGAGTAGATGCTTTTCTCCTTCAAAAACAAAAAGTTCTTTTGGGGAAACATTGGGAACCCCTTCTTCAGATACTGTCGCCAGCCAGCACAAGACAAATTGATCGAAATAGTTTTGAAGTGTATGCATTGATTTAGGATAAAAAATTGGGTTTGAGTATGTGAAAAGTTACATCAGTTTTCTGAACAGTTAAAATACCGAATCCCATTCCAGTTACGTTTAAAAAAATTTTCTTTATCCCTTATAAATTCTTCCAAAGGAGTGTTGCCTGGGAGAACAGAAAGCCACATGATGGGATAGTCGTCTGGAGTGCTCGTACATTCAGAAGACTCACAAGGGTGACGATATTTATAACGTGCGTGACCCGCTTCGTGATAGAATGTATATAAACGTTGCACTATTGTAAAATCCTCCCAAAAGGATTTAATAATTTCAAAACTGACGGTTTCGTTGTCACAAATATTGAATGCTCTACCCGCGTGGTCTGCTGTTACTCCAGAAGCAAAGTCAGGTTCGGTGCCGAAAAAAATATTGACTACCCTTCCTTCGCCAGGATCTTGTTTTCCTGAACGAATTGCGTCTTTGACAAACAAATCCCAATAATCCTTCAAAGAACTTTTTTCATTCAGTACGGCATAAAATGGATCTGTTAATTCTTCTATCTCCTCGTCCTTGGTTACACTAACATCGGTTTCATCTTGCTCTTTATCACAGGCTAAAAAAATAAATAGCATCAAAAGTGTTAATCTTCTTTTTATTTGGGGACTTGTTTTCATAATATTTAATTTTTCTGCAGGTTGGTATTTTTATTCTTTATTTAGAAATATCCCCTCAATCGGGATCATTCTATTTCAACTAATTACATCCTTCGCCTTCGTTACAATCACCAACTTTTTCCCATCCATCGTTTGCTCCTGGCAATTCGTTGGGGTTGATCCACCATTTATTTTGCCAAATTTGACAATTGTAAACTACTTCTGTTCCTGGATTAGGATATTGCTTAGTCTCCACATAAACAGGTCTTTCGCAAAGGCTTGCGGACGCTCCAGAACCTCCCTCACACCCTTCGGCTCCACCCTCATACAACACAAGTTCAAATTCATTTGCTTGTGAAAGGGCTTCAGATTCAGAAGTTCCGTTCAATACTTTTGATGCTACGTTGAGATACGAATACGCGGAACTTTCTCCACTTTCCAGTAATAATTGCCAAATCATAATTCCGTCATTGCGCTCTCCAACTTTAGGATGGCTGTAAATATGTTCACTTAAATCTGCTATATTTTCATGGGTATATTCATAAAAGGGGCTCCAGGGTTCTGGTGGATAGTGGACACCCGCTGCAATATTGAAGCCGTACTCATCTGCATAGTGCGCATAAGCATCATACATGATTTTACGGTTGATACTCGCACCTGTATTATACCCTTGAAAAGCAATAAGATCAATTTGGTCACCCACAGCTTTGAGTACAGGTATCATGTGTCCTGTGGAACCAAATCCAAAAAGATTAATTCCATTTGTAGGTTGCGTTCCTTGGTATAAAAGGGCATCCGTTTCTCCTGTAAGTATATTGCGTTGGTCGTGACGAAATGGGGAATCAGGATCATCATTAAACTGTCCGCCCAAAGCACCTACTCCTGCTGGTGCACAGGCCAATAAGTAACCTTGTTCTTTAGGCATCAGTTTTCGGGATTCCTCAATAAAGGTGATGAATCGGTTGATATTGAGCGTATTTCCGATTTGCTGAAATGACCCGTCTGGTTCAAAATCCCAATCAATTCCAGCAAAACCCATATCATCTACAAGATTTTTTATTTGTTGATAATCAATATTATATGATGATGAATCTCTCCAATAAGTTTCACCCCCTAAAGATAAAATAACATTGATTCCTTTGTTTCTTAATGCAGTGACACTCTCTTTTAGCGCGCAGCCGTCGTAAGGCACTTCAATACCCGTTTCGGAAATATCGTAACTCCCTTTTTCATAGCGCAAGTTGGGTTTTCCAAAGCCAAGAAATATATGATTGACAAATGGAGGGATATCTCTTAATTGAGATCCTTGTCCCGATGTGACCCAGTTTTCAGACCAGGAAGGAAAATACGCTAACACAATAGGGTTCTCTGCAGGAAAAGCATTTCCTCCCTCCGAAGCAATGGTGGTCGAGGTTGCCTGTTCGGTTGTAGGAGATTCAACATTGGTGGTTTCAGATGATGTGTTAGAGCTTGTATTCTCTCCCGTGACCTCACTCTCTGTAGAAGGAGTGGTCGTGGAACCGACGGGTTCGTTGTCAACAAGAGGTTCGTCGTTATTTAGTTTAACACATTGAGAAAAAAAGAGTGCAAAAAGAATAAATGAAATTAAAACTCCTTTTTTGGTATGAGTAAAAAATGAGAGCATATTTAGGCCGTTTTATTGGGATAAAGGTCTAAATAAATGCAAAAAAAAGCTCCTCTTCAGGAGCTTTAACTTTTTGTTTACGAAAAAGATTATCCATTTAATGCTTCTGCACCTCCCACAATTTCGAGAATTTCATTGGTAATTGCAGCTTGACGAGCTTTATTATAAGTTAATTTGAGTTGATCTCTCAATTCGGTAGCGTTGTCAGTAGCCTTGTGCATGGCGGTCATTCGTGCGCCATGTTCACTGGCAAACGAATCGCGTAGGGCTTTAAAGAATTGCATTTTTAATGACTTCGGCAATAATTCATTGACAATCTCTTCTTGACTCGGTTCAAAAATATAGTCGATGCTTGAAGCGGCTTCGGTAGTCGATTCAGCAACAATAGGTAAAAAGGGTTCTGTCTCTACAATTTGCGTAGCTGCGTTTTTAAATCGATTATACACCAGAACAACCTCGTCGTAAGCCTTTTCGGCAAATTGATCCATTACTTGCTGAGCAATTTCTCCAACATTATTATAGGTCAGCTCATCAAAAAGGGCGTCGTGACTGGAAACAACCTGATTGGTTTTGGCTAAAATTTCAGAACCTTTTTTTCCAATCGTCATAAGGGACACCTTTTGATTGGCATAGTCCTCAGCCATCAATTGACGGGTCTTCTTAATAATATTGGCATTGAAGGCGCCACAAAGTCCTCTGTTTGATGTAATTGCCACAATCAAAACAGTTCGCTTTTCCCGTACTTCAGTATACGGATTTTGAGAATCTCCTTCCAAAGCACCACTGAGATTTTGGATCAATTCAGTCAAGGTAGAGGCATACGGGCGCATTGCTGTGATGGCATCTTGGGCTTTTTTAAGCTTCGCAGCAGAAACCATTTTCATGGCGCTTGTAATTTGCATGGTCGATGAAACCGATGCTATTCTATTCCGTATTTCCTTGAGGTTTGCCATTGTTTTTTAGAATTGAGCTGCCGTTTCTTTGGCTACTGCATTTAACGTATCCAAGGCTGAATCAGTCAACTTTCCAGCTTTTAGATCTGCAAGTGTTTTTTTATGCTTTTTGCGCAAGGTTTCAAGGTATGTTTGTTCAAAAGCTTTCACACTTTCAACAGGTACAGAACGTAAAAGATTTTTAGAACCCGCATAAATAATTGCTACTTGCTCTTCCACCGTAAATGGGTCGTTTTGCGCTTGCTTTAAAATTTCCACATTGCGCTTTCCTTTTTCGATTACGTTGAGGGTCGCAGCATCAAGGTCAGAGCCAAATTTGGCAAATGCCTCTAATTCACGAAACTGTGCTTGATCTAGCTTTAAAGTTCCTGCAACTTTTTTCATCGATTTGATCTGTGCCGATCCTCCTACTCGCGATACAGAGATCCCCACATTGATGGCAGGACGCACCCCAGAGTTAAACAAGTCAGACTCTAAGAAAATCTGACCGTCTGTGATCGAAATTACATTGGTTGGGATATACGCCGACACGTCTCCCGCTTGGGTTTCGATAATGGGCAGTGCAGTGAGAGAACCTCCTCCTTTAACTTTGTCTTTTAAAGATTCTGGAAGATCGTTCATTTCTTTGGCAATATTATCATCTGCTATCACCTTTGCAGCACGTTCTAACAAACGTGAATGCAAATAAAATACGTCTCCTGGGTAGGCTTCACGTCCTGGAGGACGACGTAAAAGCAAGGATACCTCACGGTATGCTACGGCTTGTTTTGATAGATCGTCATAAATAATCAAAGCAGGGCGTCCGGTATCTCTAAAGTATTCTCCGATTGCTGCTCCAGCAAAAGGTGCATATACTTGCATCGGTGCTGGGTCAGAAGCGTTGGCGGCAACAATAGTGGTATATTCCATTGCACCTCGGTCTTCTAAGGTTTTGGCTATTCCAGCTACGGTAGATGCTTTTTGACCAATGGCAACATAAACACAATATACGGGTTCGCCAGCATCATAAAATTCTTTTTGATTTAAGATGGTGTCAATACAAACTGTTGTTTTTCCTGTTTGACGGTCGCCGATAACTAACTCTCTTTGTCCACGCCCAACAGGGATCATTGCATCTATTGATTTTATTCCCGTTTGAAGAGGTTCGTTTACAGGTTGGCGGAATATTACCCCTGGTGCTTTTCGCTCCAAAGGCATTTCATTTAAGTCTCCTTGAATCGCTCCTTTTCCGTCAATGGGTTGTCCAAGTGTATTTAAAACTCTGCCTACTACACCTTCCCCTACATTGATCGACGCAATGCGTTGTGTGCGTTTTACCGTATCTCCTTCTTTTACTCCTTTGGAGGGGCCTAGTAAAACTACACCTACGTGGTCTTCCTCTAGGTTTAAAACCATTCCTTCTAGACCTTCTTCAAAAGAAACTAACTCGCCATATTGCGCATTAGAAAGGCCAAAAACTCGGGCTATTCCATCTCCTATTTCAAGAACGGTTCCTACTTCGTCCATTGCGGAAGCCGAACTGAAGCCTTCCAATTGATTTTTTAGTATTGCTGATACTTCAGCGGGGTTTACATCTGCCATGATCAATAATCTTTAGATCGTATTTGTTTTTGTTACTAATGTTTTAATTGCTTTAAGCTGATGCACAACACTCGCATCGTATTGCATATCACCAATCTTTAAAATAAATCCTCCCAAAAGGCTTGGATCTACTTTATTCTCAATCTGAATGTTTTGATTGGAAAAGGATTTTGCCTTTTCGAGCATTGCTTTTTCAAGTTCAGCAGAAAGAGGTACCGCTGAGGTTACTACAGCAGTGACTTCACCTTGTGCTTTTGCGAAAAGTGTGAGGAATTGTTGACCCGTGGCTGCCAATAAAGACAAGCGGTTTTTCTCAGCTAGGAGTGAGAACAGCTTTACACTCGCTTCACAAGCATTGGGAAGAAGAGCGTTGATTAGGGTTTTCTTTTTTCCAACAGGCAAAAGGGGGTTGTCTAGAGCTCTTTGCAGTGCATCATTTTCGATGAGCAAGGTCTCAAGATGTCGCATGTCTTTGGCTACTGCAGCCGCAGCCTTATTCTCTTGGGAGAAGGCTAAAATGGCTTTAGCGTAACGAAGTGCAGCGCGGTTTCCTTTCATTTACTTTAAATCTGTGTCTTGTAGAAGTTGGCTGACTAACTGCATTTGTTTGTCTTTACTTTCCAATTCTTTTTGAAGTACCTTTTCAGCTATGTCTAAAGCAATGGATCCGACCTGTTGTTTCAGCTCATTTACCGCAGCTCGTTTTTCATTTTGAATCGCTTCTTGTGCTTGTGTCAAAATCTTTTGAGCCTCTTCTTGCGCTTCTACCTTTGCGTCATTGATTAATTCCGCTTTGGTTTGACGCGCTTCTTTGAGCAAGGCTTCTTTTTCAGCTCTTGCTTCCTTAAGAATACGCTGATTGTCTGATTGAAGGCTTTGCATTTCTGCACGTGCTTCCTCTGCAGAAGCCAAGGCGTCTTTAATTGAAGTTTCACGTTCATTCACCGAATCGAGAATCGGCTTCCATGCAAATTTTTTAAGCGCAAATAATAAGCCCACAAAAATGACTGTTTGCCATACAAACAAGCCTAATGAAAATTCACTAATTAATTTTTCCATCCTTTAAAACCTTAAGTTAAAAAGCCCCAGGGGCCTTTGAATTATACTGCAAATAAGGCAGCAAATCCAATCCCTTCTACAAGGGCCGCAGCAATCAACATCGCTGTTTGAATCTTACCATAAGCATCTGGCTGACGACCAATCGCCTCCATTGCAGAACCACCGATTCTACCGATACCCATACCTACACCGATTACTA
>JAFMLQ010000049.1 GCA_017852075.1 Flavobacteriaceae bacterium
ATTTATTTTTGTTTAGGTAAATTTAGAAAAAATTAAACTTATTTACTTTATTTTTTATTAAATATTTTTTTTGAAATCAATAACTTCTTCATTTACAATACCTAAAAAGCTTAATTTTTCTCACTTAATGACCCTATTTTGTGTGATTTTAGCTTTTTTTAGCCCCAAAAGCTTTCAAAATGCTATTGCTGTATTGGGCATTTTGACTTTAGGAATTTTACATGGAGCCAATGATCTTAAAATTCTTACCAAAAAGAACCTTAAACAAAACAGTCTTTTTGGAATTCCTTTTTGGATACTATATATAGGTGTGGTTTTTCTGGGAATTTATTTTTTCTATTTTATCCCAGCGATAGCACTTCTTAGTTTTGTCATGGTGAGTTGTTATCATTTTGGAGAGCAACATTGGGAAAAAAGAATCCAATCTAAAAAGGGAGCTTCTGCCTTTTATAGTGCCTATGGGAGTTTAATTTTTTCAATGCTTTTTATTTTCCATTATTCTGAGGTGAACAATGTGATTTTTCAAATTGCTACCGTATCTATTCCTTATGAATGGTTTTTAGCGCTCTTGGTCTTAAGTAGTTCTTTGGTTTTGTTATTTCTCTTTCTAAAAAGCCAAAATTTCAAAGGTTTTATGATAGAGTTATTGTTACTCGGAATATTGGCATTACTCTTTTTTAAGGGTACGTTACTTTTTGGTTTTGGTATTTATTTTGTGTTCTGGCATAGCTTACCCTCTTTAGCGTCACAAGTACATTACCTTTATAAAGGACAAAATAGCCTTGCTTATTTACAATATTTAAAATCCGCTATTTTGTATTGGATTATGGCCTTAGTGGGCCTTACTGGCTTTTATTTTTTTAACCTATTTCCAAAGGACCAATATCTTTCTGTTTTCTTTTCTTTTCTTGCAGCAATTACTTTTCCTCATGTGGTTGTTATAGGATTTATGTTTCATTCCTCTAAATCCCATGGCCTGTAATTTAGATGCATTCCTTATTTTTGCCTTATACCAACCAAATAGTTCAAAAGCATGTTTGATAATCTCAGTAATAAATTAGATAAAGCCTTCCAGATCCTCAAAGGTCATGGAAAGATTACCGAAATCAATGTAGCCGAAACCTTAAAAGAAGTAAGGAGGGCACTTTTGGACGCCGATGTCAACTTTAAAATAGCTAAGGAATTTACGGTTACCGTTAAAGAGAAGGCATTAGGACAAGAAGTCCTTACAAGCTTACAACCAGGGCAATTGATGGTAAAAATTGTCAAAGATGAATTGACCGAGTTGATGGGTTCTGAGGCCGTTGGGCTGAACTTGGAAACTAAGCCATCTGTTATCTTGATGTCTGGACTTCAAGGATCGGGTAAAACAACTTTTTCAGGTAAATTGGCCCTTCACTTGCAAAAAAAGCACAAGAAAAAACCCCTTTTGGTAGCCTGCGACGTATATCGTCCTGCAGCGATTGACCAATTAGGGGTGGTGGCAGAACAAATAGGAGCAGCTTGGTATGCAGATAGAGAGGAAAAAGATCCTGTAAAAATTGCAAAAGATGCTCTAAAAAAAGCCAAGCAGGACCAACACGATGTTGTCATCATCGATACCGCAGGACGGCTTGCGATAGACGAGGTATTGATGGATGAAATCAAGGCCATTCACGCTGCAGTAAAACCTTCAGAGACTTTGTTTGTTGTCGATTCTATGACCGGTCAAGATGCAGTCAATACTGCGAAAGCCTTTAATGACCTTTTGGATTTTGATGGAGTCATATTAACCAAACTGGATGGGGATACCCGAGGGGGAGCTGCCTTATCTATCAAGTCTGTAGTGAACAAACCCATTAAGTTCATTGGAACTGGTGAGAAAATGGAAGCGTTGGATGTCTTTTATCCCGATCGAATGGCAGACCGTATTTTGGGAATGGGAGATGTGGTTTCTTTAGTAGAACGTGCCCAGGAACAATTTGATGAAGAGCAAGCAAGACGTATAAGTAAAAAAATAGCTAAAAATCAGTTTGGTTTCGATGATTTTCTTTCTCAAATTCAGCAAGTCAAAAAGATGGGAAACATGAAAGATCTCATGGGGATGATCCCAGGGGTTGGAAAAATGACTAAAGACATGGATATTGATGAAAATGCCTTTAAAGGGATTGAGGTCATTATCGGATCGATGACTCCTAAAGAGCGTGCTCAACCACAACTCCTGAACCACAGCAGAAAAACTCGTATTGCGAAAGGTTCAGGAACGTCCATTCAAGAAGTCAATCAACTCATTAAACAATTTGAGCAGATGAGTAAGATGATGAAAATGATGCAAGGAGGAAAAGGTCGCCAAATGATGCAAATGATGCAAAACATGCGATAAAAACAAAAAGAATGATACGTTTAGACGGAAAACAAACTTCAAATAGAATTAAAGAAGAAATTAAAGCCGAGGTAAGTGCTATGAAAACCAGAGGAGAGCGTGTACCCCATCTGGCTGCTGTTTTGGTAGGAGACGATGGGGCCAGTCTGACTTATGTGGGTAGCAAGGTGCGCTCTTGTGAATACGTTGGTTTTGACTCTACTTTAATTCGATTGGAAGCCAATATCTCACAAGCCGATCTTTTAAAACAAATTGAAGATTTGAATCAGGACGATACATTAGATGGTTATATTGTTCAACTTCCGTTGCCTAAGCACATTGACGAGGAGAAAATTCTACTCTCAATTGATCCAGAGAAAGATGTGGACGGTTTTCATCCTGCCAACTTTGGACGGATGGCTTTGGAGTTGGATGCTTTTATTCCTGCTACT
Source organism: Flavobacteriaceae bacterium (assembly GCA_017852075.1). Lineage (GTDB taxonomy): Bacteria > Bacteroidota > Bacteroidia > Flavobacteriales > Flavobacteriaceae > MS024-2A. Next base: position 2,794 of record JAFMLQ010000049.1, read on the forward strand.
CCCTTTGGGATTATGCAACTATTGGAACGCTATGAAGTACCTACACAAGGGAAGCACTGTGTCGTAGTAGGTCGGAGTCATATAGTGGGGCGTCCCATTAGTATTTTGATGAGTCAAAAAGGACCTGCTGGAAATGCGACTGTAACCGTAGCGCATAGCCGTACAGAAAACTTACCAGAGCTTACCCGCCAAGCGGATATCATTGTCATGGCTCTAGGTATTCCAGAATACCTTACCGCCGATATGGTCAAAGAAGGTGCGGTTATTATCGATGTTGGAATTACCCGTGTTCCAGATGAAAATCACCCTAAAGGTTATGTCATTAAAGGTGATGTCGCCTTTGATGAAGTCGCAGCAAAATCAAGTTTTATTACGCCTGTTCCCGGAGGTGTAGGGCCTATGACCATTGCCATGCTTTTAAAGAATACATTACAGGCTAGACAGTGGAATCTACCTTAGGTAGTTCCATGGCGTTGTAAATTTTGAGTATAAGCAATGCAAAACTAACTCCTGTCAAGATCAGTATCATTGTTAAAAAACCTTCTGCAGAGAAAGAAAGTCGAATCAATATGGTGGCAATAATAAATCCTGTATTGCGAATCAGTTTGCTGTATTCTTCCGTATACCGAAAAGAAATCAGTAAAATCACAACATCTGCCAAAATCAATAAGGTGAAAAACTGATTGAAGAAAAGGCCGTCAATTTGGGAGACTATTTGTTGATTGAGTACATCAAAAAGCCATTGTCCAAAAGTAGCTACCAACATAATCCCCAATACCCCAAAAAGTAAGACACTTACTGCTTTTTTAGAACTGATAAACTGAAGTAGTCTAGGATCATTTTCAGGCTTTTTCTGCAGGCGCTGTTTGCTTTGATTGAATAAATAAATCAATAGAAAAAGAAATAAAAAGCCGAGTAAATCCAGCATGAGTTCTAGATTGTGGGAGCTAGAGTACCAGTTTTCGACCAAATCCATTTGGGGGATATCTTTAAAAATTTTTCGAATGACAATCAATGAAATGATTTCAAACTGCTTGGAAACACAAGAGGTGAAAGAACGGGGTAAGAAAAACAATAAAAGATACACCTCATAGACCAAAATAAGTGAAAACGGGGTATAGATGGCAGAAATGGGATCGCTGAGCAACTCGTTATTGAGAGAAGAAAAAAGTATGAAGCCTTGTGATTTCAAAAAGATGAGTCCTAAATGAATTACAAATCCAAGTGCTGCCAAGAGCAAAATAATTTTTTCAATAGCTTTTTGCACTTTTGGTGCAAAAACAACTCCAAAAAGGTGATTGAAAAAGGAATAAAATGAAACCATAAGTTAGGTAGAAAACAATTGATCGATATTTTTAAAACTCTTGAACTCGAGTGCATTTCCAGAAGGGTCATAAAAGAACATGGTTCTTTGTTCTCCGGGCAGTCCTTCAAAACGAAGGTAAGGGGCAATTTGAAATTCAATGTTTTGGTCGGTCAATCGTTGGCTAAAATCTTGGAATACTTCCCATTCCAAAACGACTCCAAAATGTGGAATCGGTACAGCTTTTCCATCTACTTCGTTGAAGTGTTTATGGCCTTTGTAACTCTTGTCTTCATGTAAAACAAGTTGATGTCCAAACAGTGAATAGTCAGCCCACTGGTCTGAAAACCTTCCTGGTGTACACCCTAAAACCTCTTCGTAAAAACGTTTTGCCGAACTTAAATCACTTACGGGAATGGCGAGATGGAAAGGTGTAATTTTAACCATATGTAAAGGTACATAATTTTGAGATAAGGAAATTAGAAAGTGGTATCTTTGCGCCTTTATGAGTGCAATCCTTCAAGATCAAGTAAAAACAGGAAATGCTTTGCCACTAATGGAAGCATTTTACACCCTACAAGGAGAAGGCTATCACAAGGGTAGCGCAGCCTACTTCATCCGGATTGGCGGTTGTGATGTGGGTTGTCATTGGTGTGATGTCAAAGAAAGTTGGGATGCTAAGAAACACCCTCCGACCCTTATAAAAGAGATTGTTGAGGACGCTAAAAAATATTCTGATACTATTGTAATTACAGGCGGAGAACCCTTGATGTGGAATATGGAACCTTTGACATCTATTCTCGCTTCAAAAAGTATGAAAATTCATATTGAAACCTCAGGTGCATATCCCATTACAGGACATTGGGATTGGTTTTGTTTGTCCCCTAAAAAAAATAAAATGCCTCTTTCTGAAGCATACAAACGTGCCGATGAATTGAAAATGATCATTTATAACAAAGATGATTTTCGTTTTGCAGAAGAACAAGCCAGTAGGGTCAATAAGAATTGTGTATTGTATTTACAACCTGAATGGAGCAGACGCGAAAAAGTAATGTCTTTCATGGTTGAATATGTGTTGCAAAATCCGAAATGGAAAGTCTCTTTACAAACCCATAAATATTTGAATATCCCTTAGTGATAGATTAAATATTGAGCTCTAATTTTTTTAAAGACCTCCAGTTGAGGTTTCCAACTGTTTCTTATTTCTGTTTCTTCCATTCCTGAAATCAGTTGGGTTCTTAAGCTAGAATTTCCTGCTATGCGTTCAAAACCTTTTAAGAAAAATTCTGAGGGTTCAGGAAAGTTTTGAAAGGCACGAATAAGCCATTTTAATTCCAATTGCTTTGGATGAGATACCTTTGTAAGGTCTTCTCCATAACAAAGCACCCCTTTGAACTTGGGACTTTTTGCTCCAAAATTAGGCATGGGTGTAAATGTGAATTCACCTTTAGGAAGCTTGGGATGCCCGTAAATTTGAAATTGAAAATCGGTTCCTCTACCCACACTTATAACTGTAGGTTCTAGCAAACATAAACTAGGATATAAGGCTACGGCTTGTGCATTAGGCAAGTTGGGCGAGGGTCTCACAGGAAGTTCATAGGTAGAGTTGCGAGAATAATTTTTTATAGGCATCACTGTTAGTTTACAACGAATATTGTCCTTTAGCCAGCCTTCCCCATTAATCATTTGAGCATACTCACCTATGGTCATACCATATATAATAGGTACGGGATGCATCCCTACAAAACTTATATGTGCTTCTTCCAAAACGGGACCATCCACATATTGAATATTGGGATTGGGACGATCTAGAACAATGAGCGGAATGTTATTTTCAGCACAGGCTTCCATGACATAATGTAGAGTAGAGAGATAGGTGTAAAATCGAACTCCCACATCTTGTAAATCAAAGACTAGGACATCTAGTTTTGCAATTTGTTCTTGGGTAGGTTTTCTGTTTTTTCCATAAAGGGAAATGATCTGGAGTCCCGTTTTTGGATCGGTTTGATTTTTTATTTTTTCACCTGCATCTGCAGTTCCTCGGAAGCCGTGTTCGGGAGCAAAAACACTTTGAACATTAATATTATTTTCCAATAAATAATCCACCAAATGTACTGACTGCTTTGCAATGGGAAGTAAGCTGGCTTGATGGGCAACAACCCCAACTTTTTTACCTTTTAATTGACCAAGGTAGTCCTGTTGTAGAGCTCCTGGTAAAATAGAGTTTTGTGCACCTAAGTAAGCACCGCTTAGGCAGAGAAGCCAAAATAAAAATGTACTTTTGAAAACAGAACCGTTAAAAAAATATTTCATTGAATGTAGCGTTATTTTTTGCGCGTAAAATGCGAGGTTTTAAACAGTATAAAAATACGGTTTCTGCGCGAATAATTAACATTGCAACTTTAGCTGTTGCCTTGGGTGTGGCTTCGATTTTGATTGCATTGGCTTCAAGTCAAGGCTTACAAAAAGAAATTCAAAAAAAGACGAGTGCTTTTAATGGACATATTCTTGTAACCTTATTTGAAAACAATGAGTCTCAGATTTCAATAATTCCATTTCAAGATAGTGATACGTTAAGAGCGCAGCTTTATAAAGAGACAAATTTAAGCCGTTTTCATCCCATCGCAATGAAAGCAGGGATGTTAAAAAATGGTTCAGACTTTGAAGGAATTTTATTTAAAGGAGTTTCCTCGGACTTTGATTGGTCTAGTCTAGAAAGTTTTTTGATTCAGGGTCGCTTTCCAGAAGTTTCAAAAGAAATTAGTACAGAAATCCTGATTTCAGAGACAGTAGCACGACAATTGAATCTGGAAATTGGAGACCGTACCGAAGCTTTTTTTCAGAATAAAGATCAAGAGGGACTCCCCAACAGAAGACGCTTTGCTGTTTCGGGGATATATTTTTCAGGATTCCCGGATATTGATCAGAATTTGATCTATGGAGATTTGCGTCAAGTTCAAGGGTTAAATCGATGGAAACCAAATGAAATTGGGGCCTATGAGGTATTTGTTACAGATTTTTCACAAATCCAAAAAACCTCCGATCGCATATACAATAATTTTCCTTCTGAGCTGAACAGCATTCCTATTTTTGATCGATTTACAAGTATTTTTCAATGGATTGCCTTATTTGATTTTAACGTACTGATTATTTTGATTGTGATGATTCTGGTAGGAGTTATTAATATGGCAACTGCTTTATTGGTGCTTATTCTAGAACGCTCAAGAATGGTGGGTCTTCTCAAAGCCCTTGGAGCTCGAAATACATTGATTCGGAAAATCTTTTTGTACAATGGTATTGCTATAATGACTCGAGGACTCTTCTTTGGAAACCTAATTGGACTGTGTTTTTATTATTCCCAAAGATGGTTGGGATGGATTCGTTTAGATCCAAGCACTTATTTTGTCGATCGGGCTCCAGTGGCTCTAGCACTATTGGAGGTGATTTTAGTAAACCTATTGTTTCTTTTAGTTTCTTCATTTTTGCTTTGGATTCCTTCCACTATAATTTTAAAAATAAGTCCCTCTAAAGTATTGCGATTTCGATAATGATTCTCTTCAGAATAGGTATCTTTGTTGAGAAATTCTCTCGATGAACTACGCGCATTCTATTTTGGAAACCATAGGAAATACACCCTTGGTAAGGTTGAATAAAATTACTAAAGAGGTGGACGCATTGGTTTTAGCTAAAATAGAGAGTTTCAATCCAGGGAATTCGGTCAAAGATCGTATGGCGGTGAAAATGGTCGAAGACGCCGAGAAGCAGGGGCGATTAATGCCAGGTGGCACCATTGTGGAAGGAACTTCAGGAAATACAGGAATGGGATTGGCATTGGCAGCCATTGTAAAAGGATATAAGTTAATTTGTGTTTCTACGGACAAACAGTCTAAAGAAAAATTTGATGTCTTACGTGCTGTTGGGGCTGAAGTAGTGGTGTGTCCTACAGATGTGGCTCCTGAAGACCCGCGTTCTTATTATAGCACATCTAAAAGGATTGCTGAGGAAACGCCCAATAGTTGGTATGTGAATCAATACGATAACCCTTCCAATACCCAAGCCCATTATGAAACCACAGGACCCGAAATTTGGGAACAAACAGAGGGGAAAATCACCCATTTTGTAGTAGGGGTTGGAACAGGGGGGACGATCTCTGGTGTAGGAAAATTCCTTAAAGAAAAAAACCCAAATATCAAGATTTGGGGTATAGATACCTATGGTTCAGTCTTTAAAAAATACCATGAAACTGGAGTCTTTGACCCCAAGGAAATTTACCCCTATTCAACAGAAGGAATAGGAGAAGACATCCTTCCA
>JAFMLQ010000050.1 GCA_017852075.1 Flavobacteriaceae bacterium
TTTCCGTAAATCTCTTTCTTAGTTTTTTCTAGCTTGGTTTCAATTTGAGCACATGTTTCGGTAACATCTACTTCGCTTTCCGTTCCGATCAGCTTACACTTGTCCAACTGATCATGTAGTTCTTTGATAGGTAATTCAAATTCTAAATATTCCATAAGAAATTGTCTGTAGCAAATGTAAAAATTCTTTAGGATTGGACTGATTTTTTTTGTGCTTCTTTCCGATGTTTATAAATTCCATTCATCAGAATGGCAGCTATCACAATCAGAAAACCAACGTAAAAATTGGTGCTTAAAAAGGCTTTTTCATTCCAAATTGCTATAGAGAGTAGGATGCCATAAATAGGCTCTAAATTGATGACCATCATAATGGTAAAAGAGGATAAATGACGCATTACTTTAATCGACATATTAAATGCAAATGAGGTGCATAACAACGCTAAAATCAGAATCCATAACAAATCCCAATCCTTCAACAAAAATGCTTCTACATGAAATTGATTGGTAGCATATGCCACTACAATACCCACTAATGTCCCCACAATGAGTTCGTAAAAAGACAAAGTAATGGGGCGGGCTTCTTTGACCATTTTTCCATTTAGAATGGTAAATACAGCCGAAAGGAAAGCGGAAAATAAAGCTACTGTAATCCCTATAATATGTTCAAATTCGGCTCGATAAATGATCGCAATTCCCAAGGCCGTAATCCCACCAAAAAGCAATTCATATCCCAGTAGTTTTCGTTTATTGAAAATAGGGTCCAATAAAGCCGTTATCAGCGCACCCGTAGCCATCATACTGAGTGCTAAAGAAACTCCAGCAATTTTAATCGCATAGAAAAAAGTAACCCAATGTACTCCAATTATAACTCCTCCTAAAATTACTTTACCCCAAAGAGCCTTTTTTAACCGAAAATACTCTGGATAAAAAATCAAAAAGAAAATAGCCAAGCCTAAGGATGCAATTCCCATTCTGTAAATTACCAAAGGCAAAGCCTTTAGAGAAATTAAAGCACCTAATACAGAAGTAAACCCAAAGAGTACAACAACAAAGTGAAAAAGTAAAAGGTTCTGACTTCTAGCGTTTTGCATGTCTCAATAAAAAGAAGGCCAACAAACCAAATATAAATAAGGGCAACCAAGCGGCCAGAAAAGGTGGAAAGGTAGATTTACTCACCAAAACACCGAAAATTTTATCAAAGAAAATAAATAAAAAACCCAATGCAATTCCAAAGGCAAGATTGACTCCCATACCCCCACGTCTCTTAAAAGAGGCTACCGCCACGGCTATTAATGTCAGTATAAATGCCGATATGGGGATGCTCCAGCGCTTGTGCCGAACCAATAAGTGACTGTTGATCAAAGAAGAGCCCCGTTCTTTTTCGTCTTCGATAAATTGATTGAGTTCTGTAAGAGTTAGGGTTTCTGCTATGTAATTTACAGGTGACAAATCTGAAATTTCAAAATCAAAGATGGTATCCTTTCGGATTTCTACCTCTAGACGTTCTTCATCACCAATGAACGTTCGTTTTTTAAAATTGGACATTCTGAAAATACTGTCTTTATCGATCCATCGAATTCTTCGTGCGCTAATTTTAAATTTTAGTGTATTACCTTCGAAATGTTCCAAGGTAAAATCGGAAGCCTGCTTTCGTATAGGGTCGTAATCGTTGACATAAATAAATTCTTTGTCATTGATTTGCTGAAACACTTTGTCGGTATCTCGCGCTTCTTTTTTGACCAAGTATTTGTAACGGAAATCATTAAATCCCTGATTGGATTTTGGTACAATAAACATCCCCGCAAAAAAGGCAAACACAGCGATTAAAGTGGCTCCCAACAAAAAAGGACGCAAGTAGCGGAAAAATGAAATCCCTGAACTTAAGATTGCGATTACTTCAGTGTTATTTGCCAATTTTGAAGTAAACCAAATGACTGAAAGAAAAAGAAAAATAGGGAAAAGTAGGTTGGCAAAATACCAAGTAAAGTCAATATAATATTCGAGTATAATTTCAAGGGGCACCTCTTTTTCCTTAAGCTTATCCACCTTTTCTGCCAAATCCACCATAATCCCAATGGGAATAAACAACAAAAGCATTACCAAAAAGGTGCCGATATAACGCTTAATTATATAAAAATCAATCAGTTTCATCTACAAACGAACTTGCATTTGACGTACCATTTTCTCTTTCCAAGGGCCAAAGCTTCCCTCTAAGATATGTTTTCTGGCTTCACGAACCAACCAGAGGTAAAAACTCAAGTTGTGAATTGTTGCGATTTGTTTTCCCAACATTTCGTTGACTGTGAACAAATGCCTTACATAAGCTTTAGTATATTCCAAATCTGCAAAGCAATAGCCTGAAGGATCAATAGGAGAAAAATCGTTTTCCCATTTCTTATTTTTAATATTTAGGGTGCCTTCAGCGGTAAAAAGCATTCCATTGCGCGCATTTCTTGTGGGCAGCACACAGTCAAACATATCTACTCCCAAAGCAATGTTTTCCAACAGGTTAATTGGTGTACCCACTCCCATCAAATAGCGTGGTTTATCCTGGGGAAGGATGGCACATACCGCATCGGTCATAGCATACATTTCTTCTGCGGGTTCCCCCACAGACAATCCGCCAATGGCATTGCCAGGAGCTTCTTGTTCAGCGATAAAATGTGCGGAGGCTTCTCGAAGATCGTTGTAAACACTTCCTTGCACAATGGGAAATAAGGTTTGAGTATAGTCATAACGCTGTGGCAACTCCCGATCTGCTAGCATGCAACGCGTTAACCATCTATGGGTTCGCTCCATAGAATTTTTGGCGTAGTTATAATCACAGGGATAGGGAGTACATTCGTCAAAAGCCATAATGATGTCTGCACCTATGGAACGTTGAATTTCAATGGCTCGTTCGGGTGTAAACACATGATAAGAGCCATCGATATGAGATTTGAATTTAACGCCTTCCTCTTTAATTTTTCGATTTGCAGACAAGGAATACACTTGGTATCCACCAGAGTCTGTAAGTAAAGGACGATCCCAACCCATAAATTGATGTAATCCACCTGCCTGTTCAATAATAGAAGTTCCAGGACGTAAATACAAATGATAAGTGTTCCCTAAGATAATATCTGGATTGATATCGTTTTTAAGCTCACGCTGATGGACTCCTTTTACTGTTGCCGCAGTTCCCACAGGCATAAAAATAGGAGTTTGGATATGCCCATGTGCTGTGGAAAGCTTTCCTGCACGTGCTTTGGTTTGGGTGTCTGTAGCTAAAAGATTAAATTCCATCGATTGCAAATATAGCACTCTGCAAAGTAAAATCGTGGAGATTTATATTGTTAATTACTCGGTATAAAAACTCAGTAAAATTTGAATCAAGACCTTTGATAATGCTTTGACTTGGGTTACTTTTGGTTCATTAATATAAATCAAATGCCAGATATTCAAACTCTTGAAAAAACAACCACACAAGTACGTCGAGACATACTACGCATGGTACACAAAGTAAACTCAGGTCATCCTGGGGGATCTTTGGGCTGTGCAGAGTTTTTTGTTGCATTGTACTTTGAACTCATGGATTTTTCACTTCCTTTCACAATGGATGGAAAAAATGAAGATGTGTTCTTTTTATCCAACGGGCATATTTCTCCTGTCTTTTACAGCGTCCTCTCTAGGAGGGGATTTTTCCCTATTGAGGAACTCAATACCTTTCGATTGATCGATTCTAGACTTCAAGGACACCCCACCACACATGAGGGGCTTCCAGGGGTTCGAGTAGCTTCAGGCTCACTCGGGCAAGGTTTATCGGTTGCTCTTGGAGCCGCATTGACCAAAAAATTAAACCATGACCCCAAAACCGTTTTTGTTTTGATGGGAGATGGGGAATTGCAAGAAGGACAAAATTGGGAAGCTCTAATGTTTGCAGCAGCCAAGAAAGTGGATAATCTCATCGCTACTGTAGATCTCAACGGGAAACAAATTGATGGAAGTACGGATGAAGTCTTACCAATGGGAAGTGTCAAGGCTAAACTGGAAGCCTTTGGTTGGGAAGTTTTGGTTCTTAAAGAAGGAAATTCAATTTCTCACATCATTGACACATTACATCTCGCAAAATCAAAACTAGGGCAAGGAAAACCCATTGCAATTTTAATGGAAACTGAAATGGGAAATGGCGTAGATTTTATGATGCATACCCATGCTTGGCACGGAAAAGCTCCCAATGATGAACAACTTGCCAACGCACTTGCTCAAAACGAAGCAACTTTAGGGGACTATTAATACTGAAAAGAACAACATGACAACATACACAAATCAAGGTAATAAAGATACCCGATCGGGTTTTGGAGAAGGATTGACAGAACTGGGAAGAACCCACCCTAACGTCGTAGCGCTTTGTGCCGATCTTATTGGTTCACTGAAAATGCAAACTTTTATTAACGAAAATCCAGATCGCTTTTTTCAAGTAGGTATTGCCGAGGCTAACATGATGGGAATTGCAGCGGGTCTAACTATAGGGGGAAAAATTCCCTTTACAGGCACCTTTGCTAATTTTTCTACTGGTCGTGTGTATGATCAAATCCGACAATCCATAGCCTATTCCAATAAGAACGTTAAAATTTGTGCTTCTCATGCAGGAGTTACCTTAGGTGAAGACGGAGCGACTCATCAAATATTAGAAGACATTGGTCTGATGAAAATGCTCCCTGGAATGACGGTTATCAATCCTTGTGATTTCAATCAAACCAAAGCAGCGACATTGGCTATAGCAGATTATGAAGGTCCTGTATATTTACGCTTTGGCCGCCCCTCTGTTGCTAATTTCACTACCCCTGATTTGGGATTTGAAATTGGAAAAGGAATACTCCTACAGCCCGGTACAGATGTGACAATTGTTGCCACAGGGCATTTGGTATGGGAAGCTTTAGAAGCTGCAAAAGAATTAGCTGCACAGAGCATTATAGCTGAAGTCATCAATATCCACACTATCAAACCTTTGGACGATGAGCTTATTTTGAAGTCTGTCCAGAAAACAGGGTGCCTGGTTAGTGCAGAAGAGCATAATTATTTAGGGGGAATGGGAGAAAGTATTGCGGGACTTCTCGCCACCCAACACCCCTGCCCTATGGAGTTTGTAGCTACCCAAGACACTTTTGGAGAATCGGGAACTCCCGCCCAATTGATGGCAAAGTATGGGCTAGATAAAACAGCCATTGTTAAAAAAGTACTCGCTGTACGCAAACGAATCAAAATCTAAAAAATGCGATCTAAAATCATTCTTTTATTCACTTTTATTGGTTGTCTTAATATAAGTTTTAGTCAATTTGAATATGGAGCAAAAGCTGGAATTCATCTAAACACCACCTCAGGAAACATCATCGATGCATCCACAAATTTGACTTCTATGGCTGATGTTAAAGAAAATTTGACAGGGTATTTTATTGGGAGCTATGTTTCCTTAGATATACTTTTCTTGTACCTAAGACCCGAACTCCAGTTTTCCTATCTCAGCACCAATTTCGATTCCCTCTCTTTGACTCAATCGCGCTTGGAAGCACCGATCTCTCTAGGGTTCAAATTGCTTCCGGTACTAAGTGTATTTGCTGGGCCCACCTTACAGTATAATTTTGAGCCCACTATCAAAGATGTACGCTTGACTGCTGTAGAGCAGAATACAACTGTTGGACTTCATTTAGGGGTTCGTGCCCATCTTGGACCTCTCAGTGCAGATGTACGTTTTGATCGGGGAATAAAATCCAACGAACTAGAACTAATTGAACAAAATGGAATCCCAATTGCAGGAAGAATTGACACTCGAAATGAGGTTTTGAGTTTGGGACTTTCGTATCGTTTCTAATCAGTTTGCATCTAGGTAGTCTGGAATACCGTCTTGATCAGTATCATCTGCAATTCCATCTCCATCTCGATCAAATTCATCGACAGATAAAATTCCATCACCATCGTGGTCGGTTTGCTTTACCAAATAGAGATCTATTTTAAAAATTAGAGGTGAATAAGAAGGAATTGCACCTCTAGCAGAATTGAAATAGCCCAACCCAGATGGCATAAATATCGCTCCTTGTCCGTAGTTTGAAAAAACGGGTACATTGTATTCGTCCACACTAAATTCCCCAGACTTTAACACTGTAACGCCTTCTCTAAATCCTCTAACTAATGAAGTAAGGTCAAACCAAACGGGCGCGAAAGAACGATCAAATCTTTTTCTATTTAGCAATATTCCTTCATAAGACAGGTAGATTGAATCAACGGAACTGGGTGAAACCCCTGATCCCTCACGCGCAACTAAAGTATATACTGTATGATCTACAAAAGAATCCTCTGAGGTTTTCAATCGAATAACTTCTTTTCTTACTTGTTCTATAAGAGGTGTTTTATCTGCATTCTCTCCGCTTAGGGTGTCGATCACGAGTTCAGGCTGTGATTCTGAATCTAGAAAATCCTCATAATTGTAAAAATGGGTAGATAAAAAATCTTCCAAGCTTTGTTCATCAGCTATGGCTTGATCCCCAAAATCACGAGGGGGTTCTACTACATCCTCTTTTTTACAAGAGAAAATAAAGAAAATGAACAATGCGATATAAGCCAGATTTTTTTTCAAGAATACTATTTTTAAAGGGCTGCAAGATACAATTTTACTTTATTTTTGTGGTAATTCTTAACGAAGTTTTAAGTATGCGCATTGATCAATATTTGTGGTGTATCAGAGTATATAAGTCTAGGAATATCGCGAGTAATGCGTGTAAAAAAGGACAGGTATTGATCAATGATCAAAAGGTAAAACCTTCAAGAGAGATCTTACCCTTGGATCTAATCCAAGTCAGGAAAGATCAATTATGGCGTAGTTTTGAGGTGTTGGATTTACCCAAAAGTAGGGTCGGTGCAAAATTAGTGGGATTGTACTGTGTTGAAAAAACAGAAAAGCATCTTATTGAAAAGGAAGTTTTAAAAAAACTTTCTGCACAGGTAGCGCGTGAACAAGGAACAGGAAGACCCACCAAGAAAGACCGTCGCGACTTGGATGAAATTCAACTTGATGAAAACTTAACCGATTAGGGCTTTAAATTTATAAATATGACAGTACTAGGGAATAAAATTAAGGATGCTAAAGAAATCCAATCCAGTATCAAAAGAATTGCATACCAAGTCTACGAAAGTAATTTGGATGAAAAATCTATAGTGATTGTGGGAATTGGAAAAAGAGGGGGCTATTTAAGTACGCTTCTAGGTGCAGCAATTGAAAACATTTGCACACTAGAACGGTCTTATGTGACCCTCAGCATCGATAAGAAAAATCCTCTAAACCGAATAGAAAGTGATGTGCCTTTAGATCAACTTAAAAATCAATCTATAGTGATTGTAGATGATGTACTCAACACTGGAAGTACCCTAATATACGCGGTAGCTTATTTTTTACAAATACCAGTAAAACGAATCAAGACAGCAGTGATGGTCAATAGGAACCATAAAAAATTTCCTATCAAAGCAGATTTTAAAGGTATTTCACTATCCACTTCAATAAACGAACACATAAGTGTTATTTTGGAAGGAGAAGAAACGGGAATTTACTTAAGTTAATTGACTTTGTATTTCTTGGGCAACCGTTTCTACCGATTTACGGTCTGTATTTATTTTAAATTCAGCTTGAAGATAAAAAGGATTCCGTTCAAACAGATGTTTTCCTACGAACTCTTGAATTTGTTCAATATTTTCCAAATGGGAAATCAAGGGTCGTGAAGATTTAGCCTCTGCTAATCGAAGACTTAGTGTCTGAACTTCAGTTTGAAGATAGAACGTTTTGAGATGAGAGAAGCTTTTTAAAAAATCCATAGTGTCATAATAACAAGGAGTTCCACCTCCTAGCGAAAGAATTAAAGGAGTTTCTATTTGGAGTAGCTCTTCCAATGCTTTTCTTTCCTCTGCTCTAAAAAAAAGCTCCCCCTTTTGTTGAAAAATTGAGGCTATAGTGGTGTCCAATTTACGTTCAATATATCGATCTAGATCCCAAAATTCAGTTTGAAGCTGGTTTTTGAGGACTTCCCCCACAGCAGTCTTTCCGCAGCCCATGTACCCTAACAAGATGATTTTAGTTGTTTTCATCGATTTTTGAATAGATTGGCAAATTTATATGAATTCAGAGGGAAAAATAAATATTTGATAATTATATTTGCACCCTTAAAATGATTCGGTAGCTCAGTTGGTAGAGCATCTCCCTTTTAAGGAGAGGGTCCTGGGTT
>JAFMLQ010000051.1 GCA_017852075.1 Flavobacteriaceae bacterium
TTCGTAGCTGTCATTCACGGAATTCTTCCCTTTACTTTTCAAAACTATGTGTCCATAAGAATCAAAGCCTTGTATCACCAAATTACTACTCGGTAAACGTCTGGATGACAGAAAGGTGGAGGCAAAGTTGTGAAAAATATGCTATCCCTTTCTACAATACAAGAAAAAGTGGGGCTCTAAAAATTAACCTCGGAAACGAGGGATGAAGTTTTTCTTGTAGTTTTCGAAGTCTTCAGGTTTGGAAAACACTTGATAATCGCCTGTTTTAATCATTTTTAAATAAAGCTCAATTTGTTTAGGCTTGACATATCCCACTAAAGGCATGATGGGATCGCCATCTTCACTGAAGAAAACCATGGTAGGATAGCCTTTGACTCCCAGGAATTGGGTAAACTGATGGGTTGCATTACGTCCTTTCCGATTGGGGTCATAATTGGGGTTGGTAAAGGTCTGGTCATAAAATTGAATTTCTTCAGTCCCCTCAGCGTTAAATTTTACTGCGTAAAAGTGTTCGGTTATATAACGTGAAACATCTGGGTTTTGAAAAGTATTCTTGTCTAGTAACTTACACGGACCACACCAGTCCGTATAGACATCCATGAATATTTTCTTGGGTTCTTTCTTTTGCGCCTCTCGGGCCTCAGCCAAGGTCATCCATTGGATATTTTGGGCAAAAACATTACTGAATCCAAGTAGGAAAAAAAAGGTAAAAAAGATGGCGTTTTTCATAGGTGCTATGCTTTAGTTTTTACTAGTATAAAAGTATAAAATATATTACTATTGGGCTTTACCTAAATCTTCAGCACCGTGTGTTAATCTTTTTAAGGGTTTTAAAAGTAAGATTACAGATATCGCTATCAGGGTGCAAAAAATAAAGATTCCTGTAAAAATTTGCTTTTCTCCAGCTGTTTCAGCATAACCCCCAATACTTGCGGCAAGTTTGTTTCCAAAGCCTGTAGCGGCCCAATACAATCCCATGATAGAGGCTGCATATTTGACAGGAGCTAATTTAGTGATGAAAGATAAAGAAACAGGAGAAGCGCATAGTTCCCCTATAGTGTGGAATAGATAAGCCAAAACGAGCCAATACATCGCTGATTTTCCTGCTATCTCGTAATCAACTGCTGCAAAGCGCATAAACATAAAACCCATTCCCATGATTAGAATTCCAATTGCAATTTTATATAAAGAAGAAGCTTCTTTCCCTTTTAACTTCCAGCGCATCCAAAATCCTCCCACTCCCACAGCTAAGGTGATGATGAAAAAAGAATTCAGAGATTGAAACCAAGATGCCGGGATTTCCATCCCCAGAAGCATCCGATCTGTTTTTTGCTTTGCGTACAAATTCATCAGTCCTCCAGCTTGCTCAAACGCTCCCCAAAAAAAGATGATCAGAAGAAAAGAAATTAAAAGCACCTTAACCCGATCTTTTTCTATACTAGTTAACTTTCTTTTTCTAAGTTCACTATCGGGATGGGATTCTTTTCCGATAAAATCACCAACTCCTACCAAATATTTTTGCCCGTAGTAATAAGTAATTTGACCGATGAACATTCCAATGGCAGCCAAACCAAAACCATAATGCCAGTTGTAAGTTTCGCCTACCCATCCGCATAAAATAGGTGCAGCAAATCCACCAATATTGATCCCCATATAAAAAATGTAAAATCCAAGATCTCTTCTTTCATCTCCTTTAGGGTAAAGTCCTCCTACCATACTCGAAATATTGGGTTTTAATCCCCCCACTCCTAAAATCACAAAAAGACATCCCAAATAAAAACTAAATTCAGTATCAAAAGCTAAGATTGAATGTCCGATACACAATAAAATCCCACCTAACATTACCGTTTTCTTTTGTCCCAAAATGTTGTCAGCAATCCATCCGCCTGGAACTGAGGCTAGATAGACTAGCATAGTGTACCAACCATAGAGTGCAATTGCTTCAGAATTGGTCCATCCAAAACCAGGATTATCTGTGTTGGTTTTAGCAACTAGAAATAGCGTGAATAAGGCGCGCATCCCATAATATGAAAATCGTTCCCATAATTCTGTAAAAAAGAGTACATAAAGCCCTGGCGGATGACCAAAGATTGTTTTTGTTTCTGAAAGAGATTTTACATCAGCCATGTGGTTCTATTTGGTAGTTAAAGATTTTCAAGGATAAAGTTAGTCATTTTAGTGTAGAGGTGTTTACGAGTATTCCCTCCATAAATTCCGTGATTTTTGTCAGGATAGACCATCCATTCAAATTGTTTGTCAGCTTGGATGAGTTCATCTACCATACGCATAGTGTTTTGCACATGTACATTATCATCTCCAGATCCGTGAATGATTAAATATTTACCCTTCAACTGGTCGGCATAATTTAATGGGGAATTCAGATCATAACCCTCTGGGTTTTCTTGAGGAGTTCTCATAAAGCGCTCTGTATAAATTGTATCATAAAAACGCCAATTGGTAACAGGTGCTACGGCAATAGCAAGAGAAAATACCTCATTCCCAGTCAATAAACAATGTGTAGCCATATGCCCTCCAAAACTCCATCCCCAAATCCCAATTCGATCCGCATCAACATAGGGCAAGGCACCTAAACTTTTAGCAGCAGCTATTTGATCTAAGGTTTCGTATTTTACGAGGTTTAAATACGTGGATTTTTTAAAGTTTGCCCCTTTAAAACCCGTTCCTCTACCATCCACACAGGCGATGATATATCCTTGATTTGCCAACGCTTTATGCCAAAGGGTTCTAGAATCTGCCCACCGATTTGCCACTTGCTGTGAGCCTGGACCAGAATACTGAAACATCATCAAAGGATATTTTTTGCTCGGATCAAAATCTGCGGGTTTGATCATCCACATATTCAATTCATTCCCATTGATCTCAATGGTTGAAAATTCTTTATCTGAAAAACCAAAAGAACTAAGCTTTTCTACTAAAGTCTTGTTTTCTAAAAGTTCACGAATAGGATTGTTTTTTCTAGTTTCATACAGCGTATATACAGGAGGGGTTTGTTCATCAGAATAAGAATGTATGTAATATATCCCGTTGCTGCTAAACGTTGCTCCATTGGTTCCCTGGGTGGGTTGTAGTGTTCTTTTCCCTTTCCCTGATAGTTTGATCGCGTAAATTCCTCTTTCAGTACTACTGCCTTCGACAGACTGAAAGTAAATTTCTTTTCGTTGGGAGTTGTAGGTATACAGGGACGTTACTTCCCAATTGCCTTGAGTAACTTGATTTAGGAGTTTCCCATTTTTATCATAATGATAAATATGCTTATAGCCATCTCGCTCACTAGTCCATAAAAAACTGTCATCTTCTAGAAATTTAAGATCATCGTTTATACTTACATAGGCATCGTCTTGTTCTCTTAGCAAAAGTTGAAGTGTCTTTTTTTGAGTATCCCAACGCCATAATTTTAAATCGTTCTGATGTCTGTTCAAGGTTTGAATGATCAAACTGTGATCGCCACCTGCAAACTTCATTCTAGGTATGTAGTAGGCTTCCTCATTAAACAAAACCTGTTCTTGAGAAGCACCATCCAAATCATAAACAAACAAATCAATTGTGGCATTTTGTTCCCCAGCCTTAGGATAGCGAAACATATAAGGAAAAGGATAGGTGTCATTGCCGTACATATCCATAGAAAATAGAGGAACATTGGATTCATCAAAACGCATAAAAACAAGCTGTTTTGAATTAGGACTCCAATCAAAGGCACGTACAAAACCGAATTCCTCTTCATACACCCAATCGGTTATTCCATTGAGGGTTTGATAATCGCCGTCATAAGTGAGCTGGGCAACGCTTTTGTCAATCAAATTTTTAATGAAAAGGTTTCTTCTAAACACATAGGCTACTTTGGTGCCATCGGGAGAGAATAGCGGTTCCTGTACTTTCTCTTCAGAAAGCTTCATAAGTTCTTTGGTGTTCAGGTTGTAAATCCAATAAACAGCTTGCTTCGATCTTCTGTAAATAGGATCCGAAAGGGTTTCCAATATAATTTTTTGCTCGTCTTTTGAAAAGGTATAGGCTGAGATTTTTAAGCTTTCTGGAAGCTGATTTGAATCAAATAAAACTTTACGTTCCTGAGCATTGGCATATGCATAGGATGCAATCGTACTGGTTTTGGAGGTCTGATTTTGTTCCAAGACAGTATAATGGCTTCCGTCTTTCATAGACCGTATAGCCTCTAGACGTTCTGGATTGTAATTGCCTTCCCACAACTCTCCTAAATCTAAGGAGAGTTGCTGCGCCAATGTTACCCTTGTGAGTGCTATAAAAAGAAAGAAGAAGAAAAAGTAACTTTTTGTTGTTTGCTTGTCGATATTCATAATTTTAGGTTGTATTTCATTGTTATCTAGACTTAGCAATTTAGGAAAAATGCGCCACCCTTAATTTTGGAAGGGGTTCAAATTCTGTATCTTTATAAAAAAATTAAGATGGGTAAACAGATCAACGGCTTTTCCAAATTGACCAAATCGGAAAAAATAGATTGGATCACCAAAACTCATTTTAAAAATCCTGATAAAGCAAAGAAGCAGCTTGAAAGCTATTGGAACTCGGATGCTATCCTTCAAAAGCGTCATGATGAATTCATAGAAAACACACTTTCTAATTTCTATCTTCCTTTGGGTGTTGCTCCCAACTTTATAATTAATGGTAAAACCTACACTTTGCCCATGGTTGTAGAAGAGAGTTCTGTGGTAGCCGCTGCTGGAAATGCTGCTAAATTTTGGGGAAGTCGAGGTGGGTTTTCAACCGAAATAATCGGTACGGTAAAAGTGGGGCACGTACATTTTTTTTTCAAGGGTCAACCTCTTGAACTAACGAATTTTTTTAACCGCAGAAAAAAGGAACTACTTCAGGCTACTAGTACTCTTACTAAAAACATGGAAGCCCGAGGGGGAGGAATCACCAAACTTGAATTGGTAGATAAAAGTGAAGTTCTGCCTTACTATTACCAACTGCATCTAGAATTTAAAACCAAAGATGCAATGGGAGCCAATTTTATCAACTCCTGCTTGGAGCTTGTTGCAAAAACATTTTTGAAATTTGCTGAGGAAGATCAGCTCAACGAAGGAAAAGAAAATACGATAGAAGTGGTAATGAGTATTCTTTCAAACTATGTTCCTGGATGCTTAGTACGTGCTGAAGTCCGATGTCCAATAGACGATTTCACACTTCAAAGTGGTAATATAGATGGAGCGACTTTTGCAAAAAAAATGGTAGATGCAGTAGCTATTGCAAGGTGTGAGCCCTATCGGGCTGTAACCCACAACAAAGGCATCATGAATGGAGTAGATGCCTTAATTATTGCCACAGGTAATGATTTTAGAGCAGTAGAAGCTGGTGTACATGCTTTTGCTGCAAGGTCTGGACAATACCGTTCCTTAAGTAATGCCTTTATCAATGAGGGACAATTTGTGATGGAGGTTACCTTGCCTCTAGCCCTTGGAACTGTGGGAGGACTAACCCAACTTCATCCAATGGTAAAATGGTGTATGGAGCTCCTCGGAAATCCTAGCTCGGAAGAATTGATGGAGATTGTAGCGGTAGCAGGATTGGCTCAAAATTTTGCAGCTTTGCGTTCCTTAGTAACAACAGGAATACAAAAAGGACATATGAAAATGCATTTGCTCAATATTCTCAATCAATTTGAAGCAAATGAGACACAAAAAACTGCAGCTATAGAATACTTCAAAACAGAACAGGTTTCAGTTCAAGCTGTAAGTGCCTTTTTGCAAAAAAACACCCTTTAAGATGGTGTCCTTTTACAGTCACGGAAAATTATTGATCACGGCAGAATACGCTGTTTTAGGAGGTGCAAAAGCATTGGCAGTACCCTGTAAAAAAGGACAAAAGTTAAGGTATGAAGAAAGTGACGAGCCTGTTCTTCATTGGAGGAGTTTGGATGAAACAGCAAAGTGCTGGTTTGAAACACAATTTATTTTACCCAATCTCAAGATTGTTCAAACTTCAAATACCGACCTGTCAAAGCAATTACAAGAAATTTTAATTTTTGCCAAAAAAGAAAATCCTAGCTTTTTGAGACAAGGAGGTACTGTGGAAACCGAATTAGAATTCAATCGTCAATGGGGTTTAGGAAGCTCCTCTACACTAATCGCAAATGTTGCTTCGTGGGCAAAAATAAATCCCTACACACTATTAGAAAATAGTTTTGGTGGAAGTGGTTATGATGTAGCTTGTGGTCTAGCTGACGGGCCTATTTTATTTACTAAAAATCATTCTAAACCACATGTTGAACCTGTGGCTTTTTCCCCTCCTTTTACAGATCATTTGTACTTTGTTTATCTTAATTTTAAAAGAAATAGCCAAGTTGCTGTACAACGTTTTGATGTAAATCGAGTTTCTCCTAAAATAATTTCTTCATTGGACAAACTCACCGAGGCAATTTCAATATGTGTTGATTTGAAGGAGTTTAATGCAATGATCCAAAATCACGAAGCACTTATAAGTCAACTCATCCAACAAAAAACTGTAAAAGAACTATTGTTTTCAGACTTTTCGGGCAGTCTTAAAAGTCTTGGTGCATGGGGAGGAGATTTTATTTTGGCAACTGGCGGGGAAGAAACACCCAACTACTTTATCAAAAAGGGTTATAAAACTGTAATTCCTTACAACCAAATGTGTAAGATCAATTGAGGTACACTACAATTGTGATTTACTAAAACTCATTTTTTGACCATCTAGGACTGCAGTCAATTGGCTTTTTTCAAATACTGCCATAAAAATATCGTCTTCTTTTTTGACATGAAGAACATTCTTAGTTTTCTTGTAATCGGCTGAAAAAACTTTGACTTCCTCTTCTTGAGAAATGTATTTTACCCATCCTTCAACTTGGTCTTCATCTGTAAAAACAAGCTTGTAATAAAGTGTTTCCGTTTCGTTCGTAGAAGTACAAATCCAAGCTGTCCCAACAAGAGTTGAAGACTGTTTTTTTTTCTTTGTAAAACCGAATAAACGCATGAATTATAGCTTTTTTAAAATTTACACCAAATTCCATGCCAAAAAAACCCTCAAGGTTACTTGAGGGTTTTTTTAAATACTTTTTTGAAAAGGTTTTTTAGTAGTAAAGGGATCTGTTGTCTTCAATATCTGCAACTGATTCTAAAGCTGCAAAGATGTTTTCCATCAAGGTAACGCTTGCGTTTTCTTGAATTTGTTTAGAATACTCAGAATAGTCTTCTAGGTCTTCCACAACACTTTTTTGATTTAAAAGGATTTTGTACACACCTTTGTCTCCCTGAACCAAATCAGAAAGTTCTCCTTCGTTCATAGCAAAAGCAGTTCCTACTACTTTGGGCTCATTCCCTGCTCCTACTATGGTTGGGTTTTTCTGATTTACTGCTGAAGCAGTTTCGATAGTCAAATCCTCTGCTTCTGCAAGAGCTTCTAAAGTGGTTTTGTCTGCGTACCGTTTTTTTATTAATGCAGCTTTCTTATTCTCTACAAGGATTTTTCTTACTTCAGCACCTACCTCTTCAACAGAGGCAATGCCTTCTTTAACTTTAGCTGTAAGTTGTACTACAGCATATCCCCCTTGAGTTAGAGAAAAACGTCTAATATCTCCAACTTTGGTGTCCTTTTCAAAAGCCCAACGGACGATATTTCGTTGTCTTGGTAGACCGGGTAGGTTTTCCTCTAGTACTGCAATTTGCTGTACAGGTCGAACTTGATAGTTACCTTTTTCAGCAATACCTAAGAAATCCTTTTGCTCGTTACTATCCATTTCAAATTGGGTCGCCATTCTAAAAATTTCATTGGAGGTATCATCCGAAGGAACAGCTTGTGCAACTACATCGGCTATCAATGCCAAGTCATCTTTGTCTGTAACCTTAATGATGTGGAACCCAAATTCTGTTTCTACTAATCCCACGCGGTTTACTTTATTGGTATTTACAAAATTGAAAAATTCTTTAGCCATTTCGCCTTCTTGGAAGAACC
>JAFMLQ010000024.1 GCA_017852075.1 Flavobacteriaceae bacterium
GATTCCGTGTCGTTTCTTTTTGATCATTGATACTCAGAACTTCGGTGTAGAGATTGTTAAACCATTTGATGTCCCACTGTCCACTTTGCATAAGTTTAGATGGGGTGTAGTATTGGATATTGGAATCTTGACCATAAATCAGGGATAGGCTAAAGAGAAGTATAAGAGTTGTAGCGAGTTTCATAGGCAATTCGTTCTGGTAAGAAATTATTATCTTGGGTATTCTAAAAGTAGTGAAATTAATTTTAGTTATTGATTAATGCGAAATTTTACAAAAATTTTAAGCCTTTTTTGTGTAAGCCTGATCTTCTTTTCTTGTGCCCTAAGCAAAAAGTATCCAGAAAAGGATCGGGAGTGGGCATACCCTGAAATTCAGGCTTTCGAAAAGCAAGATGCTGAAGTGGACACTCCTAAAGATGCACTCTTATTTATTGGAAGTTCTAGCATCCGATTATGGAAAAATTTGACACGTGATATGGCACCTTATCCCGTGATCCAAAGAGGGTACGGAGGAGCTCATTTTCGAGACCTGATTTTTTTTACAGAACGTATTTTAGCCGATCACGATTTGCAAATGGTAGTGTGTTTTGTCGCCAACGATATCAGCGGTTCACCCAAGGATGCAAGCCCTAAAGAAGTCCTTAGACTCTTCAAGTATTTTGTGAAACAAGTACGGGATAAACATCCCAATATTCCCATTATGCAAATTGCTATTACTCCCACTCAGAGCCGTTGGAATAAATGGCCAGAAATCAATAGGGTCAACGAATTGTTAAAAGGTTATTGTGCCAAGTCTCCGAATTTGTATTTTATAGATACTGTCCCCGAATTTTTAGATGAGAAAGGAAGACCGATAACCGAATGGTTTGTTGGCGATCAATTGCATTTAAATCAAAAAGGCTATGCAGTTTGGAGCAAAATTATCCGAGCGGCTATTGAGGAACAACTTCCTACTCCTTAGTTCTTTTTTGTAAACTGCCAAAAATGAAATTTTGAAGTGTGTCAAAAGGAGTTGTGTGAGTTACTTCTACACAATTTAACATTTCAAACTCTCCTTCAAAGTTTTTGGAGAGATGGGCACAATTGTATTGAGTTATGGGTAAGCCACTGCATTTGATTGGTCCTGAGGTTGAAAAAGTGCCGATTACTAGGGCATTTGAGACCACTTGATTTACAAGTTGGGTGTATTTTAAAATATCCTCAGACTGAGTCAAAAAATGGAACGAGGCTCGATCGTGCCATACTGCATATTTTTTTTGAGGAGTAAAATCCAATACATCGCTTACAATCCAGGTAACCTCATTGGAGCGAGAACCCAGACGGTCTTGGGCTCTTTGAAGTGCTTTTTCAGAAATATCTAAGACACTAATATCTGTATATCCTTTTTCAAGAAGCACATCCACTAAATAACTGTCCCCACCTCCAATATCAATGATGGGAAGTTTTTTGTCTACTGTCAACGCATTTATGCAATCTAGGGAGGTTTTAGGGTGCTTTTCAGTCCAACTCACTTCATTGGGCTTTTTAGTTTGGAAAACGTTTTCCCAATATTGCTTCTTGTTCATATTATAAATTTAACCAATAGTTTATTTTTAGAGTCAAGCTCCATCCAGTAGAAAGATTGGGGACACTAATTTCGTTGCTGTTAAAAACTAAGAAAATATCAGAAGCTGGTTTGTAGCGCCATTGAAATCGAGAGTTAAAATTCCACAGCCCTAACTGCTCATTATATTGAAATAAATTGGAAAAGAAGAGGGTATTGGTAAACGTAAGATTTGCTTTCATTCCCAGCAGCCAAAACGCATTGTCACTCCAAGGTGCAGGCAGGTTGATTTGATTAAAGTTTACCACAGAGTTAAGTTCTAAAAAAGGCTGAAATCGGTATCCGAATTCCCCCAGAAAGGCAGTGCGTTTTCCACTGTTGTAATAGCCTCCTGTCAATGCTTCTATAGAATATGTAAATCGGTTCTGGGGTTTGGAATCATAGGACAGAGTGATGCTATTCCATCGATGTTCAGTTCCTTTTTTGAGTTCTGCAATACCAGTTCGCAAGGGGTCGAAATCAGATAACAATTGGATGAATTGATTTTGAAATCCTAGTGAAAAACGACTTCTATTTTTAAAATTAAACAAGTAGTTGAACTCGGTGCTTTGATCATTTTTTTCAAAGCTGGTATCAAAATAATAGGTTCTTTCCACACTGGGTCCATGAGAGAGCAAAGGGGTTTCCTTTTGAGTGTAAACTAAATGTCCCCCACGGGTTTCTAATTTGATGTAATTGTTTCTCGGTATAAAACCTACCTCAGCACTGTAATTTCCAGAGACATATTCTTGTTGAATCCTCCAGTTCCAACGGGTCGATTGATATCCGAAATGTGAGGCAAAAACATTGCCTTGGTTTGCTTCCAAAGGGCTGTAGGATTGAAGAAATAAAAGTTTGCCATTCCACAAGTTGTCTTCTGAAAAATAGTTGTATTCCAATCCTAAATTTCTATTAAAATTATTTTCTGAGGGATTGATAAGAGTAGAATTTAGCTTTTGTTTATTGATGAAAATCAAACTGATGTTGGAACGATCCAGCACTTTTCTTTGTAAAGTAAAAACCCCAAAATTCTCTGCTGCCAAGTCTAAAGTTTCCTCTTTTTGGGTTTGGATATTCATAACGCCCAAACGCCAGTTTTCATCTAAATTTCCGCTAAGTCGTAGTCCGCCTGTAATGGGAACATTGAGACCTATTCTTCTGGAAAAAAAGGGACGGATGGTGCGATAACCAAAATTGGAGAACAGATCTGCATTTTCTAGAAAAAATTGTCTACGTTCTGGAAAAAAGAGTTCAAACCGATCCAGATTTGTTACCTGTTGATCTACTTCCGCTTGTGAAAAATCTGGATTTACAGTGACATCCAGATTAAGCGCCGAGGTAAGGTTGTATTTTAAGTCAACACCAACTTTAAAGTTGTTGTCTTTCGGATTTGAATTTTCTTGTGAAAGATTGTCTGAAACATAGGGAATTAAAGAAATATTACTCCCTTGTTTGGGTGGAGGACTATCCCAAACCAATGCGCCCGCATAAGCCAATGTCACAGAGGGAAATTGACGTGGCACTGGTGCCCAACTGGATTTTTCACTTGCTTTAAGATCCAATCTGCTAAAATTGATACCCCACACAGCACTGGTTTCGTCATAGCGAATGGACTTGAAAGGAATTGCCATTTCACAAACCCATTTTTCTTCATCAAATTGAACTTCTGAATACCACTTGGCGTCCCAATTCAAGTCCACACTTCTCCCGTCGTACATGGTACCATCCCATTGCGCACCATAGGCATTCAGCCCAAAGGCAAAGCCTGTACTCTGATTGTTAAAAGGGTCTATGGCTACAAGAAAATTGTCGTTTTTTCCAAAAGAAAAATCTCTTTTCAACGATTCTACTACATATTCCCCTAGAACAGAATTGTTGAAAAAAATCATCGCGATGTATAAAAATTCATCATCAAAACTAACTCTGGCTTCAGAAAATTGATTTGCTTTTCCTGTATCCACAGGAGTGATCATAAAAAACTCTTTTCCAACTGCAGCGCTTTGCCAAGTGGCTTCCTCAAGTACTCCATCAATTACAATGTTTTCTGAAGTTTTTTTGATGGAAAGTTGGTGGTTTTCAAAATTGATTTGAGCCATACTACTGTTGAGTGTGCACAAAAAAAGGACGATTAGGAACGGGTAATATTTCAATTTAGTTTTTTAGAAAGTTACAATTTAAAAAGTATTTGCTTTATTTTTTATTTGAGAAACAAACGCATCCCATTGGACCACGAATGTAGACCAACTGTACTCGAGACTTGTTTTTTTAATTTGTTCAATACATGTTTCCTGTTTCTTTTTACCAAGAAGCGACACAATACCCTTTGCAATGGACTTAGGTTCCTTTTGAACTACCACACCTGTTTGATCTTTAATTATAGGATCTCGCAGCCCCTCAATATCTGAAACCAAAAGAGGTTTTTGATAATGATAAGCAATAGGAGTGACCCCACTTTGAGTAGCCGTATGATAGGTTTGGGCAACGATATCTGCTGCAGAAAACAGGTGTTGTATTGCTTCTTTAGTTTTGAAGTTAAAATCCAGTATAACACGATCTTTTAGTTCTAATGAATCTATCAATTGAATGTATTTATTAGGATCTTCATAACATTCTCCAGCGACATATAGTTTCACTTTTTTGTTTAAAAGAGGAGCTTGGTTAAAAGCTTGAATTAAAAGTTCCAGCCCTTTGTATTTTCGTATTAGTCCAAAGAATAAAACGTAAGAGGTTTGTGCTTCCCAATTCAGATTTTTTCTTGCTTTTTTCTGTTCCAGAAGGGGAAGGAGGTTTTTATTTATAGGGTGAAAACCTTCCCAAAGAGGTCCCTTAAAGTCGAGTTTGACTTGTTTTGCAACAAGTGGGGAAAGACAAGAAATCACATCGATAGATTTTGCAAAACTCCGATTTAAATAACGATCTATCCAACGGCGTTCATGTGGGATCCAGTTGTCCACCAGTGCTATTTTTTTTATGCTTTTGGAAAGTCTTAGACCAATCCAACGATAAACAAAGGATAGAAAAGGGGTGTAATATCGAAACACAACCACTTTGGGCGTTCGGGATTGTATAAAACGAACTGCTTTAGTCCATTCCAAAGGATTGTATGCATGTATGACACTATAGATGGTCAGGTCATCAGGTGCGCTTTCTACAGTACGTTGTGTTTTTCCTGGAAAAAGAAATTTCGGATAGAGCTTTGTAAAGGTTACTAAAGCCACTTTTTTCCCTTCTTTTTGTAACGCCTCTGCAAATTGATGTTGTGTTTCCGCAATACCCCCTCGAAAAGGATGTGCAGGACCTATAATCAGGTAATCCAGAGTTTTTTCGACCATTAGTATAGGGCTAATTTTCTATTGGGTTTTTTCGTTTTAGCCCAAAAACCAATTGCAGCGCTCAACACAAAATAGCTTATCAGAAAATAGGAAAACCAAAGCGGTGTCTGATTCAAAAATGGAGTTTTAAGAAAAAATAGTAATCCCAAAAAAACGATCCCTCTAAGAATCTCAAATTTTGGTCCCCAACTATGGTAATCCATCAATGAGGTAAAACCAAATATGGATACAAAAATAAGTAGTCCAAAATTGATTTGTGTACTAGTAGTGAGCTCATTGAATTTTGATAGGAAAAACAAAAGCATTATCACTAAAGAGATAAAATGAAAGGCAGCAATGATCTTCCAATTGCGGTCGTAATGGGGTTTGTATTTTTGATTTTCATTTATTTCACGAATCTCGACAGGAAATAACAACGCTACATCTTTGGGGCGCCATCCAGTAGGCATAAACCAAAGACGGAGTTTGTCTCTCCAATTTTTTGTGTGCCAGGCATCGCGGGCTAAAATGTAAAGGTGCTGGAAGTTAATCCAGAACGGATTCCAACTCAAGGCGGGTTTTAAGGTTCCATAGACTGGGGGCTCACTATCAAGCTCTTCCTGAAAAGTACCAAACATCCGATCCCAAATGCAGAAAATCGCAGATAAATTCTTATCAATATAAATAGGATTAATCGCATGGTGTACTCGGTGCTGCGAAGGAGTAACAATGATATATTCTAAAAAACCAAGTTTACCAATGTGCTGGGTGTGGTACCAAAATTGAGCAAAAAGATGAATAGGGCTTAGGGTTATGATTACTTCTGAAGGAACTCCTAAAAGCGCTGCGGGAATCAAAAAAATGGCAGCAAAACCAACAAGGTTTGAAATACTTTGACGCAAGGCACAAGCCAAATTAAATTCTTCACTACTATGATGGATGAGGTGTTGATTCCAGAAAATATTGATTTTATGATTCAATAAATGAATGAGATAGGAAGCAAAGTCAATACAAATAAAAGCGATAAGATAAACACCTAGGGTTGTTTCCATGTTCCAAAGGGCTATATTTTCAAGCAAAAATGGATAGGAAACAAGAAGAATACCTAAACCCAATACATCTTTGAGAATATTGGTCATGCCCGAGCTTAAGCTCGCTAGGGTATCCATAAATGTATAAGCTATTTTTTTGGTGAAGTATCCATATAGAATCTCCACTAAAACCAGAACTAGAAAACCAGGTATCGCCCACAAAAGCACCTCAGCATATGTATTCATAATTCCTTTATTTTGATTAAAAATAAGAAATTATGTGCTAATGACCCATTCCCCTTTATTAATCAGAAGTTCTGCTTGCTTGAACTTTAGAGTTTTTGTTTCCCCAGTGGCTATATTCTTGATGGTTACTTTTTCATTACGACCAATTTTCGGTTTTTCACGGACGATCGTCTCAATGGGTGGCCGTTGAGAAGGACTCACACCCGCGCCTACAGAACGTGATTTTTGTGCCATTTCCTCTGTGTTGAGCACATCGTCTTTAGAGGTTTTTAACTTCTGCTGGGTGCGTGGTCTTTTGGCCTCCTGAATAGTGGAAGCTTTTTGATTGGGCAAACCTCCTTTGATTAAAAATGAAAGTACTTCTTTGTTTAAGGCATTGATCATAGATTTGAAAAGTTCAAAAGCTTCAAACTTGTAGATCAAGAGCGGATCTTTTTGTTCGTGAACCGCCAATTGAACTGACTGTTTCAATTCGTCCATTTTTTTCAAATGAACTTTCCACGCATTGTCAATCAATGCCAAAGTAATATTGCGTTCAAAATCGTCAATCAAACTTTGTCCATTTGATTCATATGCGTTTTTTAGATTGGTCACTACATTAAGTGACTTTACCCCATCGGTAAAGGGCACTACAATACGTTCAAATTTATTGTCAGGGCGTTCAAAAACCTCTTTGATAACAGGATATGCCATTTGCGCATTGGCAGTGGTCTTTTCGGTATATTGCGCCCATAAGGCATTGTATAGGTTTTGTATCAATTCATTTTCACTTGCCTCTGCAAATGCAGTTTCATCTAGAGGAGAAGTCATTGAAAAATTACTGATGATTTGAAATTCAAAGTTTTTAAAATCATTAGTAGCTTTATTGCTTAGAACAATTTCCTCGCAGGTATCATAAAGCATATTGAGTACGTCCAACTTGAGTCGAGAACCTTCCAACGCGTGTTTTCTTCTTTTGTATATTACTTCTCGTTGGGCACTCATGACATCGTCGTATTCCAAAAGACGCTTTCGGATTCCGAAATTATTTTCTTCAACTTTCTTTTGCGCTCTTTCAATAGATTTGGTCATCATCGAATGTTGGATGACTTCTCCTTCTTCAAGACCCATTCTATCCATTACTTTCGCTACACGATCCGAACCAAAGAGTCGCATTAAGTTGTCTTCTAAAGAAACAAAAAATTGTGAACTTCCCGGATCACCTTGTCGCCCAGAACGACCTCTTAATTGACGATCCACACGTCGAGAGTCATGGCGCTCTGTTCCTATTATTGCCAAACCTCCAGCGTCTTTTACTGCTTGAGAAAGTTTAATGTCTGTTCCTCTACCCGCCATATTGGTAGCAATAGTTACTACACCGGGATTACCTGCTTCTGCAACAATATCGGCTTCTTTTTTGTGCATTTTAGCATTTAAGACATTGTGCTTCACTTTTCTGATATTGAGCATTTTACTTAAAAGCTCAGAAATTTCAACGGAAGTGGTTCCAATCAGCACGGGTCTTCCGGCAGCAGCATATGTACTTACCCTCTCTATTACAGCATTGTATTTTTCGCGTTTGGTTTTGTAAATTAAATCATCTTCATCCTTTCTTGCGATGGGGCGATTCGTAGGGATTTCAATGACATCCAATTTATAGATTTCCCAAAACTCACCGGCTTCTGTGATGGCCGTTCCTGTCATTCCAGAAAGTTTATGGTACATTCTAAAATAATTCTGTAAGGTAATGGTAGCGTAGGTTTGGGTGGCCGCTTCGATTTTAACGTTTTCTTTGGCCTCAATGGCTTGGTGGAGTCCATCGGAATACCTTCGTCCTTCCATGATACGACCCGTTTGTTCATCCACGATTTTCACTTTGTTGTCCATCACCACATATTCCACATCTTTTTCAAAGAGGGTATAGGCTTTTAACAACTGATTCATACTGTGAATCCGTTCACTTTTGATATCAAAATCTTTAAAGAGATTTTCTTTAAGAGCAGCTTCTTTTTTAGATTCCAATTCTTGTGCCTCTATTTTTGCAATTTCATAACCAATATCAGGAAGTACAAAAAAATGGGTATCAGAATTGTCCTCTGAAAGCATTTGAATTCCCTTTTCCGTAAGATCAATTTGGTTGTTTTTTTCGTCTATAACAAAATAGAGTTCAGCATCCACTATGTGCATTTCTCGATTGTTGTCCTGCATATAGTGGTTTTCAGTTTTTTGCAAAAGCTGTTTGACACCTTCTTCACTTAAAAATTTGATGAGTGCTTTATTTTTCGGTAAACCTCGGTAAACACGCAATAGTAAAAGACCTCCTTCAGAGGTGTCTCCAGCTTTAATTTTTATTTTAGCTTCGGCTAAAACACTTGTGAGTAAACTACGTTGTTTGGACACCAAACTATTGACATTTGATTTTAATACATCAAATTCGTGTCGATCTCCTTCTGGTGTGGGTCCTGAGATTATCAAGGGAGTTCTCGCATCGTCAATCAGGACAGAATCTACCTCATCTACTATGGCATAATTGTGTTTGGGTTGCACCAGGTCTTCAGCGGTATGCGCCATATTATCACGTAGATAATCAAAACCAAATTCGTTATTAGTACCATAAGTTATATCTGCTCCGTAAGCTTTTCTTCGTTCAGGACTGTTGGGTGGATGATGGTCAATACAATCCACGCTTAAGCCGTGAAATTCGAAAAGGGGTGCCATCCATGCACTGTCTCGTTTGGCGAGATAGTCGTTGACGGTTACTAGGTGTACTCCTTTGCCAGTAAGTGCGTTGAGATACACTGGTAGGGTAGCTACCAAAGTTTTTCCTTCTCCAGTTTGCATTTCAGCAATTTTTCCCTGGTGCAGTGTGATCCCACCGATGAGTTGTACATCGTAATGAATCATATCCCATACGATGGGTTTCCCTGCAGCATCCCAAGAGTTTGCCCAAAGGGCTTTATCTCCATTTAATTGGATATAAGATTTGGATTGTGACAACTCACGGTCATAAGTATTGGCTGTGACTTCAATTGTAGTATTTTCAACAAAACGGCGAGCCGTTTCTTTTACTACGGCAAAAGCTTCTGGAAGGATTGTATTTAAAATGTTTTCGGTATTGGCTTGGGCAGCTTCGTTTTCTTGGTCTATTTCTTTATAAAGTGCTTCTTTTTCGTCGAGGTCATTTGTTTTTTTGACTTCCTCTTGAAGGCGACTGATATTATCCGTAAAACCTTGATTTCCTTTAGCAATTAGGGACTTAAATGCTTGTGTTTTTTCTCGAAGTTCATCGTGACTTAGTGATTCAAAGCTTTTTTGAAACGTATTAATTTCAGCAATAAGTGGAGTAATCTTACTGAGATCCTTTTTCGTCTTGTCTCCTACAAAGGTTTTTAATATGCTATTTAAAATACTCATAGACGCTTTTAAGATTGGTTAAAAGTAACTAAAAAAAAAGTCTCAGATAAGAGACTTTTATAATTCATAAAACGGATAATTTAATATTCATCTTCATTCCATAGATAGTCATCTTCTGTGGGAAAGTCTGGCCAGATTTCTTCAATGGATTCATAAATATCTTCTTCATCCTCCATGGACTGTAGATTTTCAACTACTTCCAGGGGCGCGCCCGTTCTAATGGAAAAATCGATCAATTCGTCCTTGGTTGCGGGCCAAGGGGCATCACTTAGATAAGATGCTAATTCTAATGTCCAATACATAGGTTAATATTTTTTTGCAAAAATAAATTTTTATCGATTGTGTGCAACTTTTTATTAAACTTTAGTTTCCATTCCACTTAATTTCTTCTACCTCCAATTCATAGGCAAAGGTTCTAGAGAGGGTAAAAAAGTAGTCTGACAGACGATTTACATAGGCGATTATTGTTGCAGATATTGGCGCATGTTGATCCAATTCAGTCACATGGCGTTCTGCTCTTCTGCAAATAGAACGAACTATGTGTGCGTAAGAAATTAAAATATGCCCACCTGGAATCACAAAGTTTCGTAACGGTGGAAGGTCCGCAGTCAATTTGTCAATTTCATTTTCTAAAAAAACTACAGTTTTGTTTTCTAATGGTTTTAGATTTTTTGGAAAATCTTTTTCTGAATCAATGGCAAGCTGAGCTGCTACAGTCATCAATTGCTTTTGGATTTCCATCAAGGTGGATTGAATTTCACTGTTTTCTGAAGTGTCACGAATCAATCCAGACCAGGCTATTAGTTCGTCTATAGCCCCGTAGGCTTTAATTCGGATATCGTGTTTTGGAACTCTTTTTCCAGAGATTAGGCTAGTTTCACCATTGTCTCCCGTTTTGGTATAGACTTTATTCACTCTCATATTCTCGCTTCATTATCTCACGTAGGTGGTTTTAAAATTTGAGTTACTTCAAAGGTATTAATTATTTCAATGACTTACTCTTAATTTTTGGTATTGCTCAAGAAGTTTTCAAACGGCCACTAATGGCAAGTAGGAAGAAAAGCGCGGCTATAAAAATTGACCAGCGCGCAATTAGATCTCCAAAACGCGTGTAAAAGGTAAGCTCAGTTCGCGAGGCTATATTTCCGGTAAGTACAGTCTTAGAATTGTAGTCCGTTTCTTTGAGAACCTCCCCGCGGGCATCAATTAGTGCGGAAATTCCTGTGTTGGCGCTTCGGGCAATGTCGCGTCGGGTTTCAATGGCACGCAAGCGGGTGTAACTCAATAGTTGTCGATGTCCAGGTGTTTCCCCCCACCACGCATCGTTTGAAATGACTGCCAAAAAAGTAGCCCCATTTTGAACATATCCAGTAACAAACTCTCCAAAAATAGATTCATAACAGATGATGGGTGCTGCTTTTTCTGTAGTGCTACCATGTGAAAAAACCGATCTGTTTTCTTGAATTTTTCTGCTTGAGACGGTACCGCCCAAATCAATCATTAAATTGCCTAAAAGAGGATTTAAAAGCGATTTAAAAGGCATATTTTCTACCCCCACTACCAGCTTGGATTTATGATATATTTCAGATGTTCGCTTGTATTGTTCGCTCACCGCACTGTTATAAAATTCTACCCACAAATTCTTACGAACCCTATTGGCGGTAAGTGAAGGCGCTTCTTTTTGTGTATACGTATCATAAAACTGTATTCCGCTGATCCATTGTAGATTTGGATAGGCAGCCAGTTCTTTCTGAATATCCTTGTGAATTTCACTGTAAGGGTATTGGGACAGTTCCTCGCCATAGCCTTCGGCAAAATAGGTTTCGGGAGTCAACACATAATCTGTATTTTGAGATAAATAAGGTTTGGATTGGATCCAAAACTGTTCTAAAAGCGTTGTGTTGGTCAATTGGTATTTGGTGCTGTAAGGATCAATATTTGGTTGTATCAGCACTACCTCAATTGATCTTTCTGGAGTTTCGACACGCTGATAGAGGTAGAGGGAAAAGACAATAGGTAAAGCCAAAAGGAGTAAGGGAGGTACCAGGTTAGGAATCAAAGATTTT
Source organism: Flavobacteriaceae bacterium (assembly GCA_017852075.1). GTDB lineage: Bacteria > Bacteroidota > Bacteroidia > Flavobacteriales > Flavobacteriaceae > MS024-2A. The sequence continues at coordinate 11,630 of JAFMLQ010000024.1, forward strand.
GATAACCTAAAATCTTGTTTTTTTAAGATAGAAAAAAGCCAAAGGTTTAGAGATAAAACCCATAAAGAGCCTCCAAAACTTCCTGTATATTCATACCACTGAATCCAATAGATATTCTCAGAAAATACATTTCCAAAATTGAGCCATGTCCAAGAAAAATCCCAAATTAAATGTAATTTTTCAAAAGAAAGCCAAAGACTCACCAGAAAGAGATGAGCGCTACGAAGGGGCAATCTCCCTTTGCTCCAATAAAAAAGAAGAAAAATAAGAGCGTAAAAAAAGCTATTGCAAAGATTGGCAAATAGCATTCCAAATAGGGTAGAGTTGTAAAGCCACCAAGTAGTAATTAGATTCCAGACTAGAAAACTCAAATAGCTATAACCAAACAGGCGTAGTCCTTTTCTTTTAGTATGATCCTCTCGAATTAAACTTTCCAAGTATAGCAGTGGAATCAAAGCAATAAAAATGAGTGGGGTAAGTCCTTGGGTGGGCCAAGAAATACCTAGGGCAATACCTGATGAGAGGGAAAGGATAAGATGTTTTAAAGTCTTTGACATTTGTGCGAAATTAATTTTTTTGGAGCTATTGCAATTAGTATATTGTAGAAATTTAGAATATTTTTTTGTGCAATTACTTAAAAAGATTATTCCCAATCTATTTACCTCACTTAATTTTTTATGTGGTTGTCTAGCAGCTTATTTGGCTTTTAAGAATTTATTTGAAGCTGCATTTCTAATGGTTTTCTTAGGTGCTTTTTTTGATTTATTTGATGGTTTTTTCGCAAGACTTTTAGGTGCTGAAAGCGAGTTTGGACTTCAATTTGATTCAATGGCAGATTTGATTACAAGTGGATTGGTACCGGGTGTAGTGATGTATAATTTATTTTTGGAAAATGGGGTTCGTGAGTTGGATTTTTCAATGACTATTTTACAAAGTAATTTTACTTTCTCCTTTGCTCCATATGCTTTGATTGGTTTTTTAATTCCCTTGGCTGCTGGAATACGACTTGCCAGATTCAATATCGACGAAGAACAACAATTTGAATTTAAAGGTCTTCCTGCCCCTGCAAATGCGTTGTTTATTGTGGCCCTACCATTGCTTGTTGAACATCCTCTTTTTGAAAGTATAAAACCGATAATTACTTCTTACACAACCCTGTTGATTATCACCTTGATTTCAGCAATAATGATGAACATCCGTTTGCCACTTTTTTCTTTTAAAATTAAATCGCTAAGCTTTCGAGAATACAGATTTCAATTGGTAATGTTTCTATTGAGTTTTCCGATTTTTTACTTTTTTAATTGGGCTGCGGTACCCCTGTTGATTTTGATTTATCTGATTCTCAATGTGATTCGGAGCAGCACAACGTTCAATAACTAGATCGTTCCCATTGGTAAGTGAACGGATAGATCAAAACAAGAGTTTCTTTTTGCGAAGTTCAAAATTTTGACCGAGGTAAACTTTACGTACCATCTCGTCTTCGGCCAGTTCTTCTGGAGTTCCTGCTTTGAGAATACTTCCCTCAAACATTAGATAGGTTTTATCTGTAATGGCGAGGGTTTCTTGTACATTGTGATCGGTGATTAGGATACCAATGTTTTTCTTTTTCAGATGCGCTACGATCCGTTGAATATCTTCCACAGCTACTGGATCTACTCCAGCAAAGGGTTCGTCCAAAAGAACAAATTTGGGGTCAGTAGCTAGTGCGCGTGCGATTTCTGTCCGTCTTCTTTCTCCCCCAGAGAGAAGGTCGCCACGATTTTTGCGAATATGTGTAAGACCAAATTCTTCTAGTAAAGACTCCATTTTCTCTTTTTGTGCGGATTTGCTAAGTGTGGTCATTTGCAAAACGCTCAATATATTTTCTTCAACACTCAGTTTACGAAATACAGATGCTTCTTGTGCTAAGTATCCAATACCGTTCTGTGCCCTACGATACATGGGAAACTTGGTGATCTCTTCTTCATTTAGGTAAATACTTCCAGCATTGGGTTTGATTAAGCCTACGATCATGTAAAATGAAGTGGTCTTTCCTGCACCATTAGGACCCAAGAGACCTACGATTTCTCCTTGGGTAACTTCAAGAGAAATCCCTTTTACGACTTTACGTCCTTTGTAAGATTTTTCGATCCCTTCCGCACGTAGCTTCATATCTTTATTTTGTTTGCTTTTCAAGTATTTCCCAATATTCGTACGCCCTTCTCAAGTGAGGAATGACAATGCTACCTCCAACTACTGTTGCGATCTCCAGTGCTTCCATAACTTGATTTTTGGTGAGTTTTTCTTTGTGGCAATTTTCCAAATGGTATTTTACACAATCATCACATCGGAGTACCATAGAGGCGACTAATCCCAACAGCTCTTTTGTTGCCAAATCAAGGCTACCCGCTTTGTATGCCTGGTTGTCCAAGCTGAAGATGCGCTTCAAAGTCGTTGAAGCTCCATCCAAGAGCTTGTCGTTCATCCGACTGCGATATTCGTTAAAATTTGTTACAGCATCAGACATTTTTAAGGGCTTTATCTTGATTTTTAATTACAATTCTGGAGATTAAGATACTCACTTCATAGAGAATCAGTATCGGAATACTCACAATGATTTGACTTGCTATATCTGGTGGTGTGATTATGGCAGATAAACTCAATACGACTACCAGAGAAATTTTTCTGTTTTTTCTCAAAAAAGCAGGGGTTATGATGCCTACTCTTGTTAAAAAATAAACGATGATGGGAAGTTCAAAAATGATACCCGATGCCAACACAGAAGCCCGTAAAAGACCAATATAGCTACTTAAATCAAAATCGTTAAAGATTTCACTACTCACTGTATAATTTCCTAAAAAGTTGATAGACAGTGGAGTTACGATATAATAACCAAAGAGTACTCCAATAAAAAACAGCAGTGAGGCGATAAAAATAAACCCTCGGGCATTTTTACGTTCGTTTTCATACAAACCTGGACTGATAAATTTCCAAAACTCAAAAATGATGTAGGGGAAAGCAACAATAAAACCAGCTAAAATTGAGGTCCATAAATGCGCTGAGAATTGGCCAGCCATCGTTCGGCTTTGAATTCTGAAAGGGAGTTCGTCGATACAAAAACTATCTCCTTGGCCTAGTGTCTGGGAGATTGAGCAAAACCAACGATAAGTGATAAAATCTTTTTGTTTGGGACCAAAAAGAAGTACGTCAAAAATAAAATCTTTAAACACAAAAGCCGCAGTGGCTATGATCAAAATCGCCAATACAGAGCGAATGAGATGCCAACGTAATTCTTCAAGATGATCCAAGAAGGACATTTCGTCTTTGGTAGATTCGCCACTCATAGTATTTCCCTAGTTTTGATAGATCATATTCGATTGTAAAAATATCAAAAACAAATGGTACGTGGATGTATTTTTTAAAGAATCAATTGTAGTAATTTTATAAAAATTGTTTAAACGTTACCTTGTTTTAACATGATAATTGTGGTATCTTACAAATAAAAATGAAAGAAAAATCAACTCCTTATCCACACCATGAATGCGGATGATCTAAAAATTCAGCTGAAAAAACATTTTGGTTTTTCATCTTTTAAAGGGCTTCAAGAGCCCATTATTACCCAGATTTTAAAAAAAGAAGATTGTTTTGTAATCATGCCTACGGGCGGAGGAAAGTCATTGTGTTATCAGCTTCCAGCCTTGCTCCAAGAAGGCACTGCAATTGTAGTATCTCCGCTAATTGCATTGATGAAAAATCAAGTAGATGCCATCAGAGGAATTTCCTCTGAAATAGGTATTGCACATGTTTTAAATTCATCGTTAAACAAAACAGAAACAGCACAGGTTAAAAATGACATTCTTAATGGAATCACCAAATTACTTTATGTGGCTCCTGAATCACTTTCCAAAAAGGATACTATTTCTTTTTTCAAATCCGTAAAGATTTCATTTTTAGCAGTGGATGAAGCGCACTGCATTTCAGAATGGGGGCATGATTTTAGACCTGAATATCGAAATCTAAGAGTGATTCTAGAACAGTTTAAACAAAGTATACCCATCATCGCTTTGACTGCCACAGCTACTCCTAAAGTTCAGGAGGATATCATGAAAAACCTTGGAATTTCTAAAGCACAGGTTTTTAAAGCTTCCTTTAACAGACCAAACTTGTATTACGAAGTACGCACCAAAACAAATCAGGTGGACTCAGATATTATCAGGTTTGTAAAACAACATAGTGGTAAGTCTGGAATCATCTATTGTCTTTCTCGAAAGCGTGTAGAGGAACTGGCACAGACCTTACAAGTAAATGGCATCAATGCCTTGCCTTACCATGCTGGTTTGGATGCAAAATCTCGAGTGTCACATCAAGACCAATTTTTGAAGGATGATTGTGATATTATTGTAGCCACCATAGCTTTTGGTATGGGGATTGACAAACCAGATGTTCGGTTTGTAATTCACCACGATATCCCCAAAAGTATTGAAAGTTATTATCAGGAAACTGGTCGCGCAGGACGTGACGGAGGTGAAGGCCATTGCTTAGCATTTTATGCCTATAAAGACATTGAAAAACTTGAAAAATTTATGTCTGGGAAGCCCTTGGCAGAACAAGAAATTGGAATGGCACTTTTGGCCGATATGGTGGCGTATGCTGAAACTTCAATTTCAAGGCGTAAGTTTATCTTACATTATTTCGGAGAAGATTTTGACAATGAAACTGGAGAAGGGGGCGATCTGGATGACAATATGCGTTTTCCAAAGGAGCAAGTTGAAGCCCAAGACGCTTTAGTATTACTTCTTAAAGCTGTTGTAGAAACCAAAGAAATTTACAAATCCAAAGAATTGGTAAAAACCCTTTTGGGTGAAATGAATGCTGTGATTCAATCCCACAAAACCAATACACTTTCGGTATTTGGAAGTGGAGCCGAAAAAGAGTCCCATTTTTGGATGGCACTGATCAGACAAGCCTTGGTAGCAGGTTATCTCATTAAAGAAATAGAGGCCTATGGTCTGATTCGAATTACTGCTCGCGGAAAAGCATTTTTGGATAAGCCTGAGAGTTTTATGATGACTGAAGATCACAAATTTGAAGGGCAGGAAAAGGTACAGATTCTTCCCACAAAGTCCCATGTTGTTCTGGACAAAACACTGATGCAACTTTTGGTCAGCTTGCGAAAACAAGTAGCGCAAGCAAATGAAGTTCCTCCCTATGCCGTATTTCAGGAAAATTCCTTGGAAGAAATGTGTTTGAAATATCCCATTAGTTTAGAAGAACTGGTCAATATTAATGGTGTTGGAGAAGGAAAAGCAAAACGATATGGGGATCAATTTTTGAATCTTATCAATCGATATGTGGAGGAAAACGAGATCTTCCGTCCCGACGATTTAGTAGTCAAAAGTACAGGGATCAATTCCGCTTTAAAATTGTATTTGATTCAAAGCATCGATCGAAAATTACCTCTCGAAGACATTGCTGCTGCCAAAGGAATGTCCATGGAAAAACTAGTTTCGGAAATGGAAACGATTGTATTTGCGGGTACCCGGCTCAATATTGATTATTACTTAGAAGATCTTTTCGACGAAGATCAGTTGGAAGAACTTTATGACTACTTTATTGAATCTGATTCAGACTCTATCTCAGAAGCTGCCAAAGCATTTGATGGAGACTATGAGGAAGAAGAATTGCGGCTTTACCGACTTAAATTTATGAGCGAAATCGCTAATTAAACTTTTGGGATTGAAGTGGATTCTTATCTTTGCCGTCAAATAAAATTGTTATGGAAGGCATTTACGCAAAATTAAAAACTTCAAAAGGGTCAATTCTAATTGAACTCACCTATCAGCAGACACCTGGTACGGTTGGGAATTTTGTGAGTTTGGCAGAAGGAACTCAAGAAAACAATCATAAAAAAGAGGGAGAACCTTATTATGATGGAATAAAATTTCATCGTGTAATTGCAGATTTCATGATTCAAGGTGGATGTCCACAAGGTACAGGTTCTGGAGGTCCAGGCTATCAGTTTGAAGATGAATTTCATCCTGAATTGAAACACAATCGTGCAGGGACTTTATCTATGGCCAATGCTGGTCCGGGTACCAATGGAAGTCAGTTTTTTATTACTCATGGTCCTACAGATTGGTTGGATGGGAAACATACTGTTTTTGGCTATGTTGTAGAAGGTCAAGAAGTCGTAGATCAGGTGGCTCAAGGAGATCTTATTGAATCACTTACCATTGAGCGACATGGAGCTGCGGCTAATGAATGGAGTGCACAGACTGCCTTTCAAGAATTTAACAGTAGTGGTGAAGCTCGAAAAAAAGCAGCTCAGGAAGCTGCAGAACAAGAACTTCAGGACCTAATCGAAGGGATGAAGAAAACGGAAAGTGGTCTGTATTACACAATCACCAAAGAAGGGGCAGGAGCCACACCTCCCAAAGGAGCCCAAGTTTCAGTTCACTACAAGGGAACCTTGTTAGACGGTACCGTATTCGACTCTTCTTACCAACGCAACCAACCCATTGACTTTTCTGTTGGAGTAGGTCAAGTGATCCCGGGTTGGGACGAGGGGATAATGTTGTTAAACAAAGGTGCTAGTGCGCGTTTCGTGATTCCTAGTCATCTTGCGTATGGTGCTCAAGGTGCAGGTGGCGTTATTCCGCCCGATGCCACGCTTATTTTTGAGGTGGAACTGGTCAACTTTTAATTCTTTTCTTCAGGACTATTTCCTAGATGCCATTTAATGTTGCAACCCATACTCGGATATTGAGGAGTGTATTGTGCTTTCTTTGAAAGCATTAGCATGGCCGCTTGGTGAAGATCTTTTCCTGTTACGGGAACTTCATTACCAGGTCTTGAATCGTCAAATCTACCACGATACACCAAGCTTAGATTTTCATCAAATAAATAAAAATCTGGAGTACATGCAGCTTGATAAAGATGGGCAACCTCTTGACTTTCGTCATACAAATAGGGAAAGGAAAAGTTATTTTCCAAAGCCAAATGCTTCATCTGTTCAGGTCCGTCTTGCGGATGAGTTTTTATACTGTTACTTGAAATTGCGATGGTTTCAATGCCTTTTTCTTTAAAGTTTTGGGCTGTATGAAGGATCCCTTCTAAAAGATGGATTACATAGGGACAATGATTGCACATAAAAATGATGAGAGTGCCCTTTGAGCCTTTAAGTTGTTCTAAAGAAACTGTACTGTCATTAGCTACATTGGGTAGCGAAAAGTCTGTGGCCCTTGTACCTAAAGGGAGCATATACGATTCAGTAAGTGCCATAATTTGATTGTTAAATCTGATTTTAAATGTAGTACTTTTACTGAAATATTGATAAAAATGATCCACTATTCTACCTTTGAGAAACTTGATTTGCGTGTTGGAACTATCCTAAATGCCGAGGACTTTCCAAAAGCAAAAAAGCCTGCCTATAAACTAGAAATTGATTTTGGCCCTTTGGGTATTTTACATTCTTCAGCACAAATCACACAACGGTATACCCTAGAAGCACTCAAAGGCAAACAAATAATAGCTGTAGTCAATATCGGAACTCGAAAAATCGCAGATTTTGAAAGCCAATGTCTGGTTTTAGGAGCCTCAGAAAATGATGAGGTCATTCTTTTAGCACCAGAGTCTGATGTTCCAAATGGGCAACAAATTCTTTAATTACATTTTATCCGATAAAAAGATTGCATTGGTTAAAATCCTATTGGTTCCATACCAAAAGGCTCTAAAATTCGTGTTGTCTGTAAGTACAATTATTCTACCTCGCCCCATTCGAACGGTCTTAAATGGCACCGAATTTTTTATACGTACGGTATTTTCTTTTGATATGTAGCCACTTAGCAACGGTTCTGATGTGTACTGTATGGGGTTGTTATAACTTTGACTGTCTGGTTGTAGATAAATATCGGTGTTTCTAAAAATTGGAATATTTTGGTTTAGGTATCCAAAATTGATTGGATGGCTACGATCAATTTTTGTATTAAAGATTGCTCCTCTAGTGAGTTGTGATCCACTAAATTTATCTTTATCTTCAAAAGAGACATCAACTGCGGTCAGACTTTGATCAATGAATTGAAGATCTATAAATTCATTTTTATCGAGCCATTTTGTTGTATTTCGATAGCCAATTAGTGTTCCTCCTTCAGAAACAAATTCTTTTACTTTATCTACATGAGAATTTAAACCAGATCCGTTAAAACTAGGAATGATCAAATGGGTGTAACGATTCAAATCTGAACTTCTTAAGTCTTTGATGTCAATTTTGGAAATCGCAATTTCATGACGGGTATCCAATAGATGCCATATTTCTCCTGCATCGTAACTACTTACTCCAGTACCCACAAGTAATGCAATACGGGCTTCTTTGACTGTTGTAAAATCTCTTGAACCCAGATCGATGCCTTGGGCTTGACCTGTGGATACACCAGTAATATTGATGTGTGTCCTACGGGCCCCTTCTTCAAGGATTTGATAAAGAGACGCTTCATCAATTTCTTGATTTTTTACTGGAATCATATAGGTTCCGTAATCGTAAGTTTTTCCCTCAAGGGTAAACGGACTGAGTCCCACTTTTACCCGGACTTTTTTATTATGAAGGTAGTTCAGTAACTTCGGTGTGTAGTAGGGATGTGCTTCAAAAAGATATGCATAACTTCCCTTTTGATTTACCTGTCCTTTAGGAGCTTCAAGTTTCGTTACTTCACTTCCCATCAAGTCGATACTGGTTTCATAGTGATGGTTGAGGTTAAAGGCATAGGGAAGCGTCCATGAGGAAATGTCATAAAATAAACTGTCTTTAAAACTAGTTTGTTTACTAAATAAAGATTGAATCAGTTGATGTTTTGTTTGTTCTAGGGGAATGATATAACTCGATTCAGGATTGTAGGTTTTTCCATCTCTCTGGACTTTATTTTTCAACTGGTGAAACTTTATTTCGTGTTGTTTCAGAACTTGAGCAAAATGATATGCTGTGGCAGGATCTTTTGGGCTGCCTACCAAAATGGCTTTTTGTTTGGTCTTAGCTGCACTTTTTCGACCATCATTATAAAAGGTCACAAAGTAATTTAGCAGTTCTTTACGTAGAGAAGTTGCTGCTTTTAGCGTAGAGAAAACAGCGGTCAATTGGTTTCTTATGGTAAAGGGAAAACTTAATAAACCATTATCACTTTCCTGCAAATGCCCTCTGGAGCTGGCTTGCTCAAATAAAATCCCAATGCCTCCATTGATGTCAGGATAAGCTGAGCCTTTGCCGTAATAGAAATCGTCATAATCCTCTTCGGAATAGTAAAGAGATCCTAATTTATTAAAGGCTTCTACGTGAAAATCGGCAATTTTACTTGTCAATTTTTGATTCATATCTGGCGTAAGTGGATTGGTCCTAGAGGGTATCCCTGGTTGAAAGAAAAAACTTGAATTGGTTCCCATTTCGTGATGATCGGTCAAGATGTTGGGCAACCATTCCGAATAGGTTTTAATCCGTGCTTGGGATTCAGGCAATTGTACAAAAAGCCAGTCGCGATTGAGGTCAAACCAATAGTGATTGGTTCTTCCTCCTGGCCAGATTTCGTTGTACTCTCGGTCATTTGGATCCGAGGTAAGGGTTTGATTTTTATTCATGTTTGCCCAATAGGAAAAACGTTGTAATCCATCGGGATTGAAACTTGGATCGAAGAGAATTACCAAATCGTCTAGCATTTGAATGGTTTCTGGAGATTCGCTTGCCGCTAGATGATACACCGCAAGTAATCCAGCGTTGGCACCACTGGGTTCGTTCCCATGAACCGAAAAACCCTGATATACTACCAACGGTTGTTGTTCAATATTGATGTTTTCCGCACCAGACTCTGAGAGTTTTAAGTGGGTTTGTCTTATGGATTCTAAGTTTTGATGATTCTTGGGGCTAGTAATTGTAAGCAGGAGAATGGGACGATCTTCATAAGTACGCCCTCTATTCTCTATTGAAATGCGGTCGGAAGAAGCTGCCAACTGATACATATAGTTTACCAATTGGTCATGTGAAACATGCCAGTTTCCTACTTCATATCCCAGTATTTCTTTGGGTTGAGGAATTTTTGAGTTGTAGGGGTGGTCTTCATCCAGGTAATAATTTAATTGAACTTGGCTGCTGAGAATGCTGCAACTGAATAAGACTATGAGGTAAATAAAATTTTTCATCTAAAAATAATTTGTTCTTGCTAAAGTTGAACATAAAATTTTAAATGAAAAAATGAATTGATAAATCTTTACTCTCTAATAAAGTAAAACCTAGTGGGATTCTGAGTTAATATTTTCTGGGTAATAATCTTTTTGGTGACGCTCACTAATGACTTCTACACCTCTTTGTTCGAAGATATAGGTCATTGTTTCGTTTAGGAAACTTGAGAAGCTTTCAAAATCTTCTTTATAAATATAGATTTTATGTTTTTTGTAATGAAATGAACCATCCTCATTAGTGAATTTTTTACTTTCAGTAATTGTCAAGTAGTAATCACTAGCTTTTGTTTCTCTAACATCAAAAAAGTAAGTCCTTCTTCCTGCTCGTAGTACTTTGGAGAATATTTCTTCTTGGTTTTCTCCTGAATTATCTGACATTTTGTTTTAGTTTTATTGAATATATATAGCAATTTTATCAAAAAAATTAAACAAAACAAATTATTTGCTCCGATCTGCCTGTTGTTTTTCAAATAATTCTTTGTAATAGCCCTGAACCCCAATTAATTCGGCGTGTTTCCCTTGTTGAACTATTTTTCCATTTTCAAAAACAATAATTTGATCGGCATGTTTTAGTGAAGAAATCCGATGACTTACGATCAAGGTTGTTTTGTTTTGAGCGGCTTTTTTTAGATGGTTTAAAATTTCCTCTTCGGTGTCAGTATCTACCGCAGAGAGGCAGTCGTCTAGCAATAATATCTTAGGGTCTTTTATAAGAGCCCTGGCAATGGAAACCCTTTGAATTTGACCGCCTGACAGGGTGATGCCTCGTTCGCCTAGTATGGTTTTATAACCTTCTTTAAAATCCATGATATTTTTATGGACAGCCGCCATTTTACTTGCTTCTTGGATCGATTCTGTACTTGCATTTATGGAACCGAAACGAATATTATCTTCAATACTCTCAGAAAATAAAAATGCATTTTGGGGGATATACCCAATGTTTGCTCTGAGTTCTTCGAGTTTGTATTTTTTTAAATCTATTCCATCCAGGGTGATTTTCCCTTTCGAAGGGTCATAGAGCCGTACCACCAAATCCAATAGTGTAGATTTTCCAGATCCAATATTCCCGATGATTCCTAAGGTCGTTCCAGAAGGAATTTTTAATGTGATATTTTCCAGAGCTTGGATTTGGGTTTCAGGATAAAATAGAGAAACATCCTCCAGTTCAATAGTACCTTTAACTTCTTGACGTACTCCAGTACCATCTTTAATTTCAGGCTCTTCCTTTAAAAAACTATTGATTCGTTCTTGAGAGGCTTCAGCTTGCTGTACAATTGAGGTGATCCAACCCACCACAGCAACAGGCCATGTAAGCATATTGACGTAAATGATGAATTCCGCTAATACGCCAATTTCTATTTCGTTATTGATGTATTGGTTTCCTCCAACATAGATCACGATCAGGTTACTACAGCCTATCAGCAATATCATTAAAGGGAAAAACCATGCTTGAACTTTGACCAAAGACATGTTTTTTTGATAGCTTTCGGAGGCCAAATCATCAAAGCCCTGATTCATTTTTTGTTGAAGATTGTACGATTTGATTACCGCAATTCCACTAAAGCTTTCCTGTGCAAAAGAGGACATCTTTGATAAAAATTCCTGTACGCGAGTACTTTTTTCATTAATAATTCTACTGAGTTTGTAAATGGTAATTGACAAGATAGGAAGAGGAAGTATTGTATAAAGCGTCAATACAGGGGCAATACTGACCATATAAGAAATTACAATAACAAAGAGGGCAATGGTATTGATGCTGTACATGAAAGCCGGGCCAACATACATACGTACCTTACCTACATCTTCACTGATTCGATTCATCAGGTCTCCCGTTCGGTTATTTTTGTAAAAACGTTGGGTTAGTTTTTGATAGTGCCAAAAAATCTCGTTTTTTAGGTCAAACTCGACATATCTAGAAACATTGATAATAGTTTGACGCATTAAAAAAGTAAAAAATCCAGACACCAAACTGGCACCGATGATAATCAGTATATTGAACAAAAGGAGTTCTTTAATGGGCTCAAGATTGGAGTTTTCGGAATTTATGTATTGTTCTACAGCGGTGAGAGAATTTCCAATCAAGCGGGGTGTAAAGAGTGAAAATATTCGTGCTACCACCGTGATTAAAAAACCCAGAAGTAGCTTTGTTCGGTACTTATAAAAATATTTGTTGAGATATTGTAATGCTTTCATAGCTCGCCCAAAGGTACGTAAATGCCTCTGCAAATCGCAGAAAACTTTTTGTCAGTTTGTGCTGTCCATTGATTTTATTGATCTAATTTTGCAATTCAAAAGTTCTCTTACATGCTAACACGCCGACACATACGCATTAAGGTAATGCAGTCTGTTTATTCCTTTTCTCTGGGAGAAGAAAAAAAACTTGAAGATGAAATCGGTTTTTTTAAGGAAAGTGTTGCTCAAACCTTTGATCTATATCTTCTACTCCTCGCGCTGTTAAAGGCAATAAAACAGTTCACAGACGATCAGTTAAGTACCTATGAAAAAAACGACATCAACCAGAACGAGCACTTTCATATGTTTAGGCAAATCTCTAAAAATGAAATATTAGTTTTTATTGATCAGCATCCACAACTTCAACAGTACCTAAAAAACAAAAAATTCATACGTTGGGATTTGGAGTTTTCCTTTCTCAAGGACTTGTTGAATGAAATTACTTCTTCAAAAGTATTCAGATCTTATTTTGAAATAAAAAACCCTTCACTTGCCGATGATTTAAAATGGATCATGAAGTGTTTTAAAGAGATTATAGCGCCCTCATCCTACTTATATGGGTATCTTGAGGACCAACAGTTGACTTGGATTGATGATCTTCCCGTGGTCAATACCTTCATGATGAAGATGTTCAAACAACTCAATCCTAAAAACACCAATAGTTTACAATTTCCAAGATCTATTGAAAATCAAGAAGACTTGGATTTTGGAATTACACTACTAGAAAAAACGATTTCCAAAGAGGAGCAACTATTGAAAGAATTGGAAGGAAAAACACCCAATTGGGATGCAGATCGTATTGCGAGGCTAGATCAGGTCATTTTGAAAATAGCGATTGCAGAATTGCTTTATTTTCCTAATATACCAACGAAAGTAACCCTAAACGAATATTTGGAAATTGCCAAAGATTATTCCACTCCCAACAGCAATCATTTTGTAAATGGAGTTCTTGATAAGCTCGTGCGGGAATTTCAAACAGAAAAGAGAATGGTCAAAACAGGAAGAGGGTTGTTGTAATCACTTTTTTTGCTATTTTTGACAAGTTAAAAAACAATTCAAATGAAAAAATTAAATCGCATTTTTCTAGTTGCTTCTCTAGCTTTACTCGTCTCATGTCAAGATGGAGCAGCAAAGAAAATTACTAATGCCAATCCCGTAAATACCACTCAAGCATCTCAACCTGCTGTAAAAACGGACAGCCCAGTGATGTCATTTGACAAGACAACCCATGATTTTGGAACTATAAAAGAAGGTGAAAAAGTGACCACCAAATTTTCGTTTACCAATACGGGAAAATCTGATCTTATTATCGTAGACGCTCGAGGAAGTTGTGGTTGCACGGTACCTGAGTATCCAAAAAACACACCAATCAAACCTGGAGATACACAAACCATCACGGTGAGTTTTGATTCGAGTAACAAGCCTGGTGTTCAACAAAAATCAGTGACACTTTCAGCAAACACTGCATCCGGAAGAGAAATGCTAAGAATAAAAGCAAATGTTACTCCTGATCCAGCGAAACAAAAACTAAGAGACGCTCAGTCACGTTAATTAACTTATAACTCATAAAAATCATGTCGGAAGGCTTATCGGGACAACTCCCTTTTTTGTTATTAATGTTGGTGGTATTTTTCTTTTTTATCATTCTGCCCCAACAAAGACGACAAAAAAAGGAAAAGAATTTCATGAAATCCATGAAAAAAGGAGACCGCATTGTAACCAAAAGCGGTATTCATGCAAAAATTATGGAGCTAAACGATAAGGACAACACCTGCACTATAGAAACTCTAGCAGGAAAACTTAAAATTGAGCGGTCAGCAATTTCATTGGAAATGAGTTCCAAGCTGAATGCGCCTCTGGTAAAAAAATAAAAGAGTTCAAATCCCGCTTTTGCGGGATTTTTTATAAGTAGATGTATAAATTATTAATTAAGCCATTCCTTTTTTTATTCGATCCTGAATGGGTTCATCACACCGTTTTTAAAAGTATTAAAATAGCCAATAAGATTCCTGGGGTATCGAGTTTACTGCGTACAGCATATGTTGTTAAAGACAAAAGTTTGGAGCGAAAACTTTTTGGATTGACCTTTCCCAATCCAGTAGGACTTGCAGCAGGTTTTGATAAAGATGCCAAACTCTTTCAAGAGTTGTCTCACTTTGGTTTTGGCTTCGTGGAAATAGGAACTCTAACCCCAAAACCTCAAGACGGAAATCCAAAAAAAAGAATGTTCCGATTGGCAGAAGATGAAGGGCTTATTAACCGGATGGGTTTTAATAACGAAGGGGTAGAGGCTGCTGTAAAGCGCTTAAAAAAGAACCGAGGAGTTTTGATTGGGGGAAATATTGGTAAGAATAAAATAACTCCAAATCAAGAAGCAGTAAATGATTACATTTTTTGTTTTAACGCCCTTTTTGATTTCGTTGACTATTTTGTAGTGAATGTGAGTTCGCCCAATACACCAAACTTGAGGGCTCTGCAAGACAAAGAACCTTTGACACATCTTTTATCAACCTTAAAGGAATTGAATAAAAAGAAACAATCTCCAAAACCGATTCTATTGAAGATCGCTCCCGATTTAACTGAAGATCAATTGAAGGACATCATAGAAATTGTGACTTCAGTAAAAATAGATGGAGTAATTGCTAGTAACACTACCCTAAATCGTGACGGTTTGCAATCTTCTCAGAAGAATGAAATAGGTGGACTCAGCGGAAAGCCAGTAAAAGACCGAAGTACTGCTGTGATTCGTTTTTTGGCTGAAAACAATAACTCTGCTTTTCCTATCATTGGTGTAGGAGGAATCCACACACCCGAAGACGCCATAGAAAAGTTGAAAGCAGGAGCTTCATTGATTCAACTTTATACAGGTTTTGTTTATGAAGGTCCTGGCGTGGTAAAAAAAATCAATAAAAGTTTACTACAACTCAAAGATTGATTAATCATAGCAGGACTATAAATTTTACTTTGTAGGACAACAAAAAATTGTGATTAAGGATTTTTTTGCATCTTTACTTTTATTAATCCTTAAATCAAACTTACCATGGAAAATTTATTGTGGTTTATTATCGTAGGCGTTGTAGCCGGTTTTTTAGCAGGTCTTTTAATGAAAGGCAAAGGTTTTGGTGTGATTGTAAATCTTATAGTTGGAGTACTTGGTGCTATACTAGGAGGTTGGCTTTTTGGCATTCTAGGACTTTCATTTGGAGGAGGCATTTTGGGTTCTTTAATTACGGCCTTTTTAGGTGCAGTAATTTTGTTATACCTGATTAAGCTTTTTAAAAAGTCCTAAGAAACAACAAAGCACCTTTTTTAAATTGAAAAGAGGTGCTTTGTTTAATGTGTAATTATCGGGTTGATCCTGTCTTAGAAAATTTAATCAAAATAACTAAAGGATTCCCCGTCTTTGATCCTTAAAAGTGTTTCATACATCAATTGAATAACATTTTCAACATCCTCACGGTGAACGGTTTCTACTGTGGTATGCATATAGCGTAAGGGCAGCGAAATTAATGCAGAAGCCACACCTCCATTACTGTAAGCAAAGGCATCGGTATCTGTTCCTGTGAAGCGAGAGGAAGCCAAACGTTGAAACGGAATTTTTTTGTTTTCAGCAGTTTCAATAATCCGTTCTCTCAAATTATTTTGAACTGCAGGGGCATAAGAGATCACAGGTCCTTTTCCAATTTCAATATGACCTTCTGTTTTTTTGTTGATCATTGGAGTTGTCGTGTCGTGACATACATCAGTCACAATAGCAACATTAGGTTTAATGGTTTGTGTAATCATTTCTGCACCTCGCAGGCCTACTTCTTCCTGTACCGAATTGGTAATATAAAGCCCAAAGGGAAGTGTGATTTTATTTTCGGAAAGCAAACGCGCCACTTGAGCTATCATAAATCCACCCGCACGATTATCAATTGCTCTACAAACAAATTTATCTTTATTTAAAATGTGAAATTCATCGGGATAGGTTATCACGCATCCTACATGAACTCCTAATTTTTCGACTTCTTTTTTGTCCTTAGCACCTATGTCTATAAAAATATTATCGAGTTTGGGAGGTTCTTCTTTTCCTGTTTTTCTAGTATGTATGGCGGGCCATCCGAAAACCCCTTCCACTATTCCTTTTTTGGTATGAATATTCACCCATTTTGAAGGAGCAATCTGGTGATCGCTGCCTCCGTTCCGAATCACATAGATAAGACCATTGTCCGAAATATAGTTGACATACCAAGAAATCTCATCGGAATGCCCCTCAATAACTACTTTGTACTTCGCTTTAGGGTTAATGACACCCACTGCAGTACCGTAAATATCAGTGATGAACTCATCCACATAGGGTTTTAGATAATCCATCCAAATTTTTTGACCGCCACTTTCGTAACCTGTTGGCGAAGCATTGTTCAAATAATTTTCTAAAAAGGTGATGGCTTTTTTGTCGAGAATACTCATATTTATCGAGGTTAAAATTTAAGAAAGCAAAAGTAAGAATATTCCCCAATAAAACAGATCCCACTAAAATATTTGTATTTTTGAACCCACATAAATCGAAATTTTTTTTAGTAACATTTTATTCGTTTTTTATGTATTTCCAAACTAGCAAATTGTAATCATGAAATACAACCCGTTTCTTGTTTTGTTCCTTTTGATTTCAATGATAAGCTATGCCCAAATTGAAGCCCCAGATAATTTTGAGGGGGACTATTTGTTCAAATTCGAAACAGACTCAATCCCTCAGTCTGGAATTCGATTGAATGAAGTAGTGTTATTTCAACCGTTGCGGTTTAAAAGCATGAAAGCACTCCGCGAATATGTGATTTTAAGGAATCGCACCCTTCGTGTATATCCTTATGCCAAACTAGCTTCAGATCGACTGGATACTCTGAGTATGCGTTTGGAGCAAATCAAAAGCAAACCAAGCAAACGGAAGTATATGAAGCGTGTGGAAAAATTCATATATGATGAATTTGAAGAAGAATTAAGAAAGCTTTCTCGATCTCAAGGTCGTATTTTAATCAAGCTTGTTCACCGCCAAACAGGAGAAACTACTCATGAATTAGTTAAAGAATTACGCAACGGATGGAGGGCATTTGTGTATCAAACCACGGCTTCTCTGTTTAAGTTGTCCCTTAAAGACACTTATGATCCGGAAACGAACTACGAAGATTTTCTTATCGAAGACATACTCCAACGCGCCTATGGAGACGGACTAATCGACCTTGATCCAACAGCATTAGCGTATGATTTAGATGCGTTGTATGTGCTT